>NZ_QTUM01000001.1:115789-161197 GCF_003435615.1 Catenibacterium sp. AM22-6LB | reverse complement strand
GGCAGGCATTGGTACATGTTTTTAATTTTTTCACCTGTCTACTTGACAGGGGCGGTTCATGATGCATTCTTTTTTTCTATATAGCCATCTTATAAGAGTTAGCGCCAAAGCGTCTGATATACTCTTCATGAGAGCCTGTTCTATTTAATTTTATTATAAGTGAACTTACTAGGTTCATGACTGATTGATCGTCTGCATAAACACTATCACCCCAGATACCTTCAAAAATCTTGGTTGAAGTATAAGGTTGATAGGGATGAGACATCAACATTTTTAATAGTTTAAATTCATTTTTAGTTAGAGTGACTGAATGATCATTTAATGAAACGGTCTTAGCAGTATCATCTAATATAATATCTTTAAAACGGTAGATCTTTCTAGGTCTTAAAACACCCATCTTATAGACATCTTGAATTTTTCTTAATAAAGAAGTTAATGAGAAGGGTACTACAATGTAATCATCAGCACCGGCATCTAATAAATCTTCTAAGTAAGCTTCATTTAACATATCACTTACAACTATAGTTATAGCTTGTGAGTTACGTCTATTTTTTACTAGGAACTTATTAGTATTAATACCAGGAAATACATCTTCTAGAATAATACAATCATAATTATTGTTTGTATAAAGAGAATTAAATTCATCCAATGTCTTTGCTTGATAACAAATGAAATGATCCTGGTCGAGATAATTCTTAATGCGATTATTACGTTCACTGTTGTGATCTATGATCAATGTTTTCTGTTTTCCAAACATGTTTTTCACCTCGCTACAATTATAATCTTTTCGGTATTAAATAACAAGTTGGCTAATATTTTTTAAAAAGTGAAAATTATTGAATTAGAGTAGTTAAAAGCCTACATTTTGTGATACTATGTGGGTGCAATAAGGAGTGAATGATAAAAATTATTGCACAGTGATAAAAAAGTATTGACGCAAATATTTTTTATTGCTACAATCATACCCATAAAAAGGAGATGTAATCGTATGGAAATGAACAAACTTTTAGATGAATACGGTCGTTATACATTTAACGACGAAACTATGAAGGAACGCATTCCTAAATCTACTTATAAAGCTTTCCATGAAGCTCTAGATAAGGGAGAACCTCTTTCAAAAGAAGTTGCAACAGTAATCGCAAATGCAATGAAAATTTGGGCTGTTGAAAATGGTGCTACACATTTCACTCACTGGTTTATGCCAATGACTGGTTTAACTGCAGAAAAGCATGATGCTTTCTTAGAACCAGATGGAAATGGTGGAGCAGTTCTTGAATTTAGTGGTAAGACATTAAGAAAAGGTGAACCTGACGCCTCTTCTTTCCCATCTGGTGGTATTCGTGCTACTTTCGAAGCACGTGGTTATACTGCATGGGATTGTACTTCTCCAGCCTTTGTAAAAGACGGAAGCTTATATATTCCTACATTATTCTGTTCTTATACTGGTGAAGCACTTGATAAAAAGACTCCATTATTACGTGCTTGTGATGCTTTAAGTGCATCAGCTTCTAACTTATTAACTAAGATTGGTTTAGAAGGTGTTGATAAAGTGACTGCTTCAGTTGGTGCTGAACAGGAATATTTCTTAGTATTAGATGAATACTGGCAGAAGAGAGTTGACTTAAAGTTAACTGGTCGTACTCTTTATGGCGCTCCTGCTCCTAAGGGTCAGGAATTAGAAGATCACTACTTTGGTTCTATTAAACGTAAAGTAGGTGCCTTCATGAAGGATCTTGATAACGAATTATGGAAATATGGTATTCCTTCAAAGACTAAGCATAACGAAGTAGCTCCTGCACAGCATGAAGTTGCTTGTGTATATACAGTAGCTAATGTAACTGCTGATAACAATGCATTAGTAATGCAGTTATCTCAGGATATTGCGAAGAAACATGGTTTAAGATGTTTATTACATGAAAAACCATTTGAAGGTGTTAACGGCTCTGGTAAACATAACAACTGGTCATTAATGACTAATACAGGTATTAACTTATTTAATCCTGGACCTGACCCAATCAACAATAAGCCTTTCTTAGCTACTCTTGCATGTGCTCTCAAGGGTGTTGATGAATATGCTGAATTATTAAGATTATCTGCTGCATGTGCTGGTAATGACCATAGACTTGGTGCTAATGAAGCTCCACCTGCAATTGTTTCAGCATTCGTTGGTGATGACTTAAATAAAGTTATTAAAGCAATCATTGATGGTGAAGAATTAAATAAAACTACTGGTGAAAGATTCACTACTGGTGTATCAGTTATCCCAGATTTCTCTAAAGACTCAACAGACAGAAACAGAACATCTCCTTTTGCCTTCACAGGTAATAAATTTGAATTCCGTATGGTTGGTTCATCTCAGTCAGTTGCAGCAGTTAACACTATGTTAAATGCTATTATGGCTGAAGAATATGATCAGATGGCTGCTAAATTAGATGCAGGTGAATCATTAGATGATATCATTAGAGAATTCTTCAAGAATCATGAAAGAATCATCTTTAATGGTGATGGATATTCAGAAGAATGGAAAGAAGAAGCTGCAAGACGTGGATTACCTAACCACGCAAACTCTGTAGATGCATGCGCTTGCTTAAAGAAACCTGAAATTCGTGAAATGTTTGTAAAACATGGTGTATTCACTGAAGCTGAAATTGATTCACGTTATGACATCCAGTTAGATAACTATGCTAAGACAATCCGTGTTGAAGCTTTAACAGCATTATCAATGGCTAAGACTGAATTATATCCAGCATATGTAAAGGCATGTGGTACTTTAGCTAATGATGCAAAAGAAGTAGCTAAGGCTGGTGTAGACAATACATTCATGGTTGAAGACTTAAAGGTATTAACTTCTTTACTTTCAACTATGCGTGAACAGATGATTACATTAGAAACTGCCATCAATAAAGCTGAATCAACTGATTCTTCTACATTAGATACTGCAACTGCATGGAGGGATTTAGTTATCCCAGCTATGGATGCATTACGTGCAACTGCTGATAGCTTAGAAACTAAAGTAAGTGCTCAGCAGTATCCAATTCCAAACTATATCGATTTATTATTCGGTATTTAATAGAAACGGTCTATAATGACCGTTTTTTTTATGGGCAAATAATGGTATAATGTGATGTATGAAATAGAGGTGATATAAATGGAATTTAGAGAATACAAGGACACAGATCTTCATGCAGTTATGGATTTATTTTATGTCACTGTCCATGAAGTCAATAAGAATGATTATAGTGAAGAACAATTAGATGCTATTGCACCTAAGGCTGCTAATGAATATCATTGGGAAAAGTCTTTAGAGAAAAATCATACTATCGTGGTTGAGGAAGATGATAAGTTGATTGCATTCGGTAATATTGGCAAAACTGGATATTTGGATCGTTTATATGTTCATCCTGATTATTTAAGAAAAGGGATTGCATCTAAACTTGTAGAAGAGTTAGAAGAATATGCAAAAAAACATGGAAGTCATGTAATTAATGTGACTTCATCTATTACATCTAAACCATTCTTTGAATCTAAAGGTTATGCAGTCATTGAAGAACAAATCAATGAAAGACGTGGAGAAAGACTTCTAAGATACTTAATGGAAAAGAAAATTTAAGATACTTTTTAAAAAAGTGTAAGATAAGTAAGAAAATGTGAAAATATTTTCTCTTTTTTCTATTCTTGAAAAGAATCATGATTTTTAAAATCTTCCGTTATAATGGTGTCAGAAAAAAAGAAAAGGAGACTCATAAATGTTAGACAACAAATTAAAAGCTTTTCCAAAAGATTTCTTATGGGGTGCATCTACTTCAGCTTATCAGGTAGAAGGTGCTAATTTATCAGATGGTAAAGGACCATCATGTCAGGATGTTAAAGAATTACCAGCAGGAACTGCATCTTTAGATGTATGTGCAGATCACTATCATCGTTATAAAGAAGATATCAAGTTAATGGCTGAAATGGGATTCAAGACATACCGTTTTTCAATCGCTTGGACTAGACTTATTCCTAATGGAACTGGTGAAGTAAATCAGGCAGGTATCGATCATTACAATGATGTGATTAATACATGTTTAGAATATAATATCGAACCATTAGTGACTATGTTCCACTTTGATATGCCTGATGCATTAGATAAGAGAGGTTCTTGGTCTAATCCTGAATCAGTAGACTGGTTCGTTAACTTCGCAAAGGTTATGTTTGAAAACTTCGGTGATAGAGTTAAATATTGGTTAACTATCAACGAACAGAACATGCTTACTTTAGTTGGTCCAATTATTGGTACATTAAGAATTCCTGAAGGTACTACAAATGTATTAAAAGAAGTATATCAGCAGAACCACCATATGTTAGTTGCTCAGGCTAAAGCTATGGTTTTATGTCATGAAATGCTTCCTAATGCTAAGATTGGTCCAGCTCCAAATATTTCTTATGTATATCCAGCAACTTGTAAGCCAGAAGATAATTTAGCAGCTCAGGAATACAATGCAATCAGAAACTGGTTATATTTAGATATGGCAGTTTATGGAAAATACAATAACTTAGTATGGACTTACTTAGAAGAAAATGATGCAACACCTACATTTGCTGAAGGAGATGAAGAAGCTATGAAGAATGCACATCCAGACTTCATTGGTTTCAACTACTATTCAACTGCAACTGTACAGAAAGCAGCAGCTGATGATGAATTAGATCCAGGTGCAGACCAGCAGTCAGCTCGTGGTGAAGCAGGTTACTATAAGGGATATGCAAATCCAAACCTTAAGAAGACTGAATTCGGTTGGGAAATTGATCCTGATGGTTTCTTAGCAACTATGAGAGAAATGTATTCTCGTTATCATTTACCAATGATCGTTACTGAAAATGGTTTAGGTGCATACGATACATTAGAAGATGGTCGTGTTCATGATAACTACAGAATTGCATACTTAAGAGCACATATCGAACAGTTACATAAGGCTGTTACTGAAAACATCGAAATGATGGGTTACTGCCCTTGGTCAGCAATCGACTTAGTATCAACTCATGAAGGTATCAGAAAGAGATATGGTTTCATCTATGTAGATACTACAGATGAAGAAGTAGGAACTCTTGACCGTTATAAGAAAGATTCATTCTACTGGTATAAGAAAGTCATCGCTACTAATGGTGAAGACTTATCAGACGACTTCGACGTTGAATAATAAATGAACATCCGGTCTTTTCCGGATGTTTTTTTTAGTGTATGATAGGTTAGAAAGGAGGGAAATATGAACGCTATTATTTTATCGCTAATAAGCTGGTTTATTTTCCTAATTAATCCTCCTATAGGTCTAGGAAGTCTTGCTGTATTAATAGAAACAGGTCTTTATGGCTTGATGGAATATCGTATTAAAAAGGCTGATGATTCAGAAAAAGACACACTCTATAATGCTTATTTTATACTATCTGTAATGTTAGTTGTTGTAACTTCAGTTATTATGCTTTTCCTCTATCAATTAGATGGAGACAGTACTGTGACTCTTATTAATAAAAGAGGGGAATTGCTGAATACAGTACTTTATATGATTGGTTTAATGGTTAATGTCTTATCTATTAAGACTGTTTATGATGAAAGAAATAAATGGTTACATCGTTATGGTGGAAGAGAACTTTATGATTACTTTGATCCTGAAGGGCTGACATTTACTATGCCGCGTTCCTTCTATATATGTATGGGTGCTTCTATTGTGAGTGGTTTATTGTGTCCTTACTTAGGGACTATTGGTTTCTGGACATTACTCTATATTCCAATCATCATGTTCTCACGTATGAATCTCAAGATATATAAGAATATGTATATTAAGTTATCTCATAATAGAGGAACAGAGAATGAATATGAAAGATTAAAGCATGTTGTGCCAGGAGGAATCTATACACATTATTGTTTATGGTTTACTTATATGATTGCTTTTATGGTGATAGGCATTAAGTTCTTATGTTATTCACAGAATATTTTTGTCTTATCTTTCTTACCAACATTAAAAGATCTTTATGCATTTTATCCATTTATTGTATCAATCATTGGTGATTTTATCTGTGCATTTATACTTATCTATAACTTAAAACAAAGAAATTAGGACTAGGGTTGCCCCTAGTCCTTTTAAGCGTTCATCTCTTCTGAAAGTTCTTCCCATTCTATCATGAGTTCTTCTAATTTGTTGTTTAAGTCTTCTAGTTCAGCAGTGATTTCATTATACTTCTGATAATCATTCATCACTTCATCACTATGGAGTTCTTCTTCCTTCACACTGATCTTCTCTTCAAAGTCAGAAATATCATTTTCTATCTTCTTTAATCTATTCTTCTTTTTCTTGTCAATGTTATTTTGAACTTTTACCGCTGTTTCTTTCACAACTTCTTCTACTTTACGATGTTCAAGATAATAAGCATAGTTACCACCAAATATTTCATCACCATGAGGATTCATCTCTACAATCTTAGTAGCCAATTTATTAATAAAATAACGGTCATGAGAAATAAAGAGAATAGTACCAGGGAAATCTAATAATGCATCTTCTAGCACTTCTTTAGATTGAATATCTAAATGGTTTGTTGGTTCATCTAGAATTAAGAAGTTTGCTTTGTTAAGTAATAACTTAATTAAGACGATACGTCCTTTTTCACCACCAGATAAAACATCAATTGTTTTAAATACATCTTCACCTTTAAATAAGAATGCAGCACAGATATTTCTGATTTCTGTATTATTCATATCAGGATAAGCATCATGTATTTCATCAAAGATTGTTTTTTCAGGAGATAAAGAAGTCTGTTCCTGATCATAATAACCAATCATCACCTTAGAACCTAAACGAATACGTCCATGTACAGGTAAATAATCTTTAAGAATCAAATGGAACATAGTTGTCTTACCTACACCATTAGGACCAAGTAAAGCAACTCTTTCACCTTTCTTGACTTCAAAAGACACAGAATCGAACAATGGCTTATCAAAAGCCATCGCTACATCATCTACTTTTAAAACATCATAACCACTCTCTATTTCAGGCTCAAATGCAAAACGGATACTAGAAGGAAGACTTTCAGGTCTTTCTACCTTCTCCATACGTTCAAGTGCTTTCTCTTTAGATTCAGCACGTTTTACCTGTTTTTCACGGTTATAAGATTTTAAACGATCAATAGACTCCTGCATACGTTTAATATCTTTTTGGTTATTTAAATAGTGTTTTAATTCTACATCACGATCATGCTTCTTGATTTCAGCATATTTAGAATAATTACATTTATAGATTTTACTCTTACCATTCTCTATTTCCATAATAGAAGTAGACACTTGATCAATAAAATAACGGTCATGAGATACTACAATTACAGCTTTATTATACTGTTTTAAATAGTTTTCTAACCATTCAATAGAATTTACATCAAGATGGTTGGTCGGTTCATCTAGTAATAATAAATCGGGAGAACGTAATAACAACTGACCTAACGCAATTCTTGTCTTCTGTCCACCAGATAAAATACCAATAGGTTTATACCACATATCCTCATCAAAACCTAAACCATTGAGAACACCTTTTACCTGTGACTCCATGGCATAACCGCCTTCATCCTGGAATTTAGATAATAAAGAATCATACTGATTCATGATTGTATCTAAATCATTTGTGACAGCCATTTCCTGTTCCAATTCACGTATACGTTTCTCTATTTTCTTTAAATCTTCAAAAGGTTCTTCCAATGTTTCATAAATACTCTTATTAAGATCAAACTTATGTTCCTGATTCAATGTACCAATACGAATATTCTTCGCAATAGTCATTATACCATCATCATAAGCTTCTTCATTTAAAAGAATTCTAAGCAATGTACTCTTACCAGCACCATTAACACCAATAATGGCAAGTTTATCATGCTCTTCTATATGGAATGTTATATTTTTTAGGACTTCTTTTCCTGAATAAGATTTAGATAGTCCTGAACAAGATAATATCATTTTTTCATCACCCAATGTATTGTACCAATTTAACGAAATAAATACAAATTATCTTTGTTTTTTATATTGCACAGATAATGGTATATGTGTATAATTGTATACAATAAGAAACAAGGGGGAGAAGATTATATGAATCTAGCGTATAAAATCTTGAATGCACATCTTAAAAAAGGAGAATTAGTCCCAGGAACATCCATTTGTATCGGAATTGATCAGACTTTAACACAGGATTCTACAGGTACAATGGCTTATCTTCAGTTAGAAGCAATGAATGTAGGTCATGTTGCAGTAGAAAAAGCAGTCGCTTATATTGACCATAACATGCTTCAGACTGGTTTTGAAAACATGGATGACCATGAATTTATTAAATCTGTTGCAAGAAAACATGGTATCACATTCTCTAAACCAGGTAATGGTGTCTGTCATCAGTTACAACTTGAAAATTTCTCACATCCAGGTAAGACGCTTATTGGTTCAGATTCTCATACACCAACATGTGGTGCAATGGGTATGATTGCGATTGGTGCAGGAGGACTTGATGTCGCTGTTGCCATGGCAACAGGTAAGTATTATGTTCAGTGTCCATCAGTATTACAGGTTAAACTAACAGGACGTAAAGCACCTTGGGTATCTGCAAAAGACGTTATCTTAAAAATCTTACAGGAATTATCTGTAAAAGGTGGGGTTAATAAGATTGTTGAATATACAGGTGAAGGTTTAAGTGATCTTTCATTAACTGACCGTGCGACTATCTGTAACATGGGTGCAGAACTAGGTGCCACTACTTCAGTATTCCCAACAGATGAAAATACTTTAGCTTACTTAAAACAGCAGGGTAGAGAAGATGAATATGTTGAGATGAAAGCAGATGATGACGCAACATATGATGAAACTATTGAAATCGATATGTCTACATTAGTTCCTATGGTTGCTCAGCCTCATTCACCAGATAATGTAGTAGATGTAAAAGATTTAGAAGGTATGAAGATCAATCAGGTAGTCATTGGTTCTTGTACAAACTCATCTTTACCAGATATGATGCGTGCTGCAAAGATCTTAAAAGGTCGTAATGTGGCTGAAGATGTTTCTTTAGTTATCGCTCCAGGTTCTTCTTCTATTCTTTCTATGCTTGCACAAAATGGTGCTCTTGCAGATATGATTCATGCAGGTGCAAGAATCCTTGAATGTGGTTGTGGCCCTTGTATCGGTATGGGACAGGCTCCATTATCAAAAGGTGTTTCTTTAAGAACAATCAACCGTAACTTTAAAGGACGTTCTGGTACAAATGATGCAAGTGTATATCTAGTATCTCCAGAAGTTGCTGCATTATCTGCAGTCAAAGGTTATTTATCACAGGAATTTGAAGATGATATGGTATTAGAAGAAGTGCCAGATACACCATTTGTGAAGAATCCTAACTTCTTTATTAGTGAATATATCCCTGATAATGAAATCTATATGGGACCTAATATCAAACCAGTTCCTAGAGGAGATAAGTTAACAGATACAGTAAGTGGTAAAGTTGTATTAAAAGTAGGAGACAATATTTCTACAGACCATATTGTACCTTCTGATTCTAAATTACTTCCATTCCGTTCTAATGTCCCTCATTTAGCTAAGTTCTCATTCTCTAAGGTAGATCCTGAATTTTATAATAGAGCCGTTAAAAACAATGGTGGTTTCATTGTAGGTGGAGATAACTATGGACAAGGTTCATCAAGAGAACATGCTGCATTAGTACCTAACTACTTAAAGATCAAAGCTATCTTCGCAATTTCATTTGCGAGAATTCATCGTTCTAACTTAATCAACAATGGTATTCTTCCACTTGTTATTGATGCGAAAGATTACGATTTCTTTAATGATCAGGATGATTATGAATTAAGTGATTTATTAGCATCTGTAGAAGAAGGTAAAGACATTGTAGTGACTAATAAGAATACAAATGAAACTATTACAGCACATCTATCATTATCAGCACGTGAAAAAGTCATGATTCAGTATGGTGGATTATTAAACGCAATTAAAGAACTAGGAGGAGATTTCTAATGAAAGCAGTACTTATTCCAGGTGATGGTATTGGACCAGAGATTTCAGCAAGTGTTGAATCTATCACAAAAGCAATGAACCTAGATATTGAATGGGTTAAATATAGAGCAGGTGCAGAATATGCAAAAGAAACAGGTGAAGTATGGGAACCTGATCTTGTAGATGCCATTGAAGAATACAAATGGGCATTAAAAGGTCCTACAGCAACTCCAATTGGAACAGGTTTTAGAAGTGTGAATGTCGCATTAAGACAGAAATTCTCTACTTATGCCAATGTACGTCCTTTACGTAACTTCAAGGGTATTGATTCTAAATATGAAAATATTGACTTAGTCATAATTAGAGAAAATACTGAAGATTTATATAAAGGTATTGAATATATGCTCACTGATGATATTGCGAATGGTGTTAAGTTGATTACTAGAGAAGCTTCTACACGTATTTGTCGTTATGCATTTGAATATGCACGCACAAATAACAGAAAAAAAGTGACAGCCATCCATAAAGCCAATATAATGAAGTATACAGATGGTCTTTTCCTTGATTGTTATAGAGAAGTGGCAAAAGACTATCCAGAAATAGAAACACAGGAAGTTATTATTGATAATATGTGTATGCAGCTTGTACAGCGTCCAGAAACATTTGATGTCCTTGTTGCACCAAACTTATATGGGGATATTGTTTCTGACTTATGTGCAGGTCTTGTAGGTGGTCTTGGTATTGCCCCATCAGGTAATATTGGTGATGATTACTGTATTTATGAAGCTGTTCATGGCAGTGCACCTGATATTGCAGGTAAAGGTATTGCGAACCCAAGTTCTTTAATTCTTGCATTCGCAATGATGCTTGAAGCATTAAATAAACAGAAAGAAGCACAATCTTTAAGAGAAGCCTTAGCAGCAGTCATAGAAGAAGGTAAGTTTACAACACCTGATATTGGTGGACAGGCAACTACAAAAGAGTTTACAGACGCAATTATCGATAAATTATAAGAGGAGGGACAAAGAAATGCCATCTCATAGCATTTTTGAATCAACTTCCCATGGATCATTGGGCTCTAAAATATTTATCTTATTACGTGATCGTATTCTTAATGAAAGTTATCAATGCGGTGATAAACTAAATGAATTAACACTTGCAAAAGAGTTAAAGATTTCTCGTACACCTATTAGAGAAGCATTAAAACAGCTAGAATTAGAAGGTTTAGTAGAAAGTATTCCTAACAAAGGTGTTTATGTGAAAGGTTTTTCACCTCGTGATATTGATGATATGTTTGAAATACGTCTTTCTTTAGAGGGATTAGCTGTTTCATTCGCAATTGATCGTATGGATGAAGTACATCTTGCTAAAATTAAAGAAGTATTTGAATTACTGGAATTCTATACTGCAAAGGGTGACTTTGATAAAGTGAATGATTTTAATATTCTATTCCATGAATCTATTTATCAGGCAACACAGTCTACCTATTTTGAACAGATTCTAAAGGATATTCATTACTATGTTTCTGTAACATCAAGACATTCTATTGCACGTCCTGAACGTTTAGAATCATCACTTGCAGAACATCATGCTATTCTAGAAGCCATCATTGATGGAGACAAAGATGAAGCAACAGAACGTATTCAAAGACATATCCGTAAAACACAGATGCTTGTAAGAAAATATTATGCAACAAGAAAGTAGGGTCAACCTACTTTTTTTGTTGTAGAATGATATCAGGAGGTATATATGCTAACACCTAAACATTTAATTAAAAAAGAAAAAAATGATTATCGCTTGATTGCGATATCAGATATACATGGTCATTTAGACCGCTTTAAAGAATTATTAAGAAAAGTGAATTATGATCCTGTAGAGGATTATTTAGTTATTATTGGAGACTTTGTAGAAAAAGGAGACCAGGTATTAGAAACAATACACTTTATTATGAATCTTTCACGCTTCCCAAAATGTTATGTTTTGATGGGAAATTGTGAATGGGCGATGAATGCATTACTTACTATTCCAGAAATTGCAGGAGAAATTCCTAAGTATTTAAAGAGAAATAGTAAGAACGGTATTATTAGAGATATTTATAATCATGAATATTTTAGTGATGGACATGAAACACCTTTAGGTATGCAGAAGATTATGGCTGAAAAGCTTAAACAAGAATTAAAGTTCATGTCCCATTTACCTACTACACTATTATTTAATGACTATTTATTTGTCCATGCAGGTGTAGAACCAAGAGATAATTATAAGGAGTGTGGTTTATCATCTTACCTTGAACTCCAACATTTTTATGAATTAGGACATTCATTAAAGTATACAGTTGTAGTAGGACATCTTCCTACATCTAACTATTTCCCTCGTTCTATTCATAATGACATTATTATAGATGAAGAAAAGAAGATCATCTGTATTGATGGAGGAACAGGAGTGAAGCCTATCTCACAATTAAATGCGCTTATTATTCATAGTTATAAGGGGGAAGTGACATATCAAACAGAATGTGTACAGCCATTTCCTATAGGTGTATTAAATAAAGACCTTTATGGCAATGGTGAAGTAGACCACAAGATAGCTTTTCCAGATTATGAAGTAAAGATGATGAAGAAAGGAAAAGAGTTTAGTCAATGTTATAGAGTGAGTGATCATGTAATGATCTCTATTAAGAATGAATTCTTATATGAAAGAAATCATCATCTCTATTGTTTAGATGATTATACAGATCATTGGTTTATAGGTGAAAAAGGCACTGAAGTGAAGATTGCAGGAGTATATGGACATTATGTCTATGTTATCTGTGGTGCACAGGTGGGGTGGGTCAATGAAGAAGACATCGATTATTAAGATAGTATGTGTACTAGTTTTACTTCTAGGTGTTCATCAATGTACTTCGTATAAGGAACTTGCACCTCATATTTTCTTAGTTAAAGAGAATACATCTTTTCTTAATCAAACACTCACAATGGGACAACCTTTAGTTGTAGAAGGACAAAGAGGTTCTCAATATTATGGTTATATATATGTGAATGGTGAGAAGAAAGAAGGCTATATATCAAGTCGTAATGTGATTGCATATGTATTTGATGAATCTTTTGAAAAAGAAATCACATCATTTCCTGATAGTTATAAACAATCTTTACGATTCTTACATGCACTTTATCCAGAATGGTGCTATATACCTCTTAATACTTCTTTAGATTTTAGTCAAACTGCATCCATCTTCCAAAGTAAATCATTAATAGATACAAATGATTTTTCAATGATTGCCTCTCCTGATATTATAGAAGGACAGACATGGTGTCGTGTCTCTATGAATGCAGCCCGTTATTTCTTAGATCCACGTAATGGTTTGGATGCTTATCATGCGCTGATGTTTGAGAAACTCACTTATAATCCTTCTGAAACATTGCAGGAAGGAAAAAGAATGCTGGCAGAAACTGAAATGTCAGGTATAGAACCACAGTCTAAAAAAGACTGGGCCGAACTCTACCGTTACAGTGCAGAAGTAAATAACGTCTCTATGTCATTACTCATTACCCGTGCGATTCAGGAACAGACAGGTGGAGGACTAGGACTTCGTGGAGGACATGCAAGAAACAATCCGCAAGGACCTCTCTTCTATAATATATATAATATTGGAGCAAACAGTAGTGATCAGGATGGGATAGACTTTGCGGCATCAAGAAACTGGGATACAAGAGAAAAAGCTATTCTCTATGGTTCTAAGTATTTAGCTGATAATTATATCACTAAAGGACAGGATTCTCTTTATCTGCAGAAATTTGATGTCCACAACAATAATCCTGGTCATCATTATTATATGTCTAACATCAGAGCACCTTATAGTGAAGCAAAGAATATGTTGAAAGGGTATATCTCTAATCATATGGATCATGTGAAACGTATACTAGAAATACCACTTTATACTAATATGCCTGTCTATAATGCTTATCCTATTTCTACTGATATAAATTATTCAGGAACTATTATGAAGAACCCTTATTGTGAATATCAAATAGAGAATACATATAAGAACCTTACAGAAAATGTAGATTATATCTCTATCAATCACAAAACCTATACACATATTGTAGGTTTGAATAATTACTATGGTTCATGTGATATTCCAAAATAATATTTTCATAATTTGTCGGTTTTTTATATATTTGTCTTAAAATTTATATAATATGATTCAGGAGGAATAAACAATGACATTTAGTAAAGATTTTTATTGGGGTGGCGCTGTTGCTGCCAATCAATGTGAAGGGGCATGGAATGTAGATGGAAGAGGTATGGCCCGTACTGATGTAACTACAGGAGGAACAGTCAATACTCCTAGAATGGTTACATTTATTGATAAGGATGGTCAGAAACAGAAATTACCTAACCATGGCTTTAAATTACCAGAAGGGGCTCATTTTGCAGTCTTTGATGATGAACTTTATCCTAACCATGATGGGATTGATTTCTATCATCACTATAAGGAAGATATCGCATTACTTAAAGAAATGGGATTTAAGATGTTCAGACTTTCTATTTCATGGTCTAGAATCTACCCTACAGGAGAAGAAACAGAACCAAATCAGGCTGGTTTAGACTTCTATAGAAATGTATTCACAGAACTAAGAAATGCTGGTATTGAACCACTCGTTTCTATCTGGCACTTTGATACACCACTTGCATTAGAAGAAAAGTATGGTGACTGGCAGGATAGAAAGTATATTGAATTATATGAAAAGTATGTAACTACAATCTTTAAAGAATATAAAGGCTTAGTTAAATACTGGCTTACATTTAATGAAATCAATAATACAATTAACTTCTTACCAGATGATGCAAGTGATGAAGCTTTCCAGGAAGCATATCAGCATCTTCATTATCAGTTTGTAGCGAGTGCAAGAGCTGTACAGATTGGTCATGCAATTGATCCTGACTATCAGATTGGCTGCATGATCTGTGGTATTACTTATTATCCACTCACTTCTGATCCAGAAGATATTCTCTTTAATCGTTATAAATGGGAAAAGGGTATCTTCTATTGTGGAGATGTACAGTGTAAAGGTAAATATCCAACATATGCGAAACGCTTATGGAAGGAACATAATGTAGAATTAGATATCACTGAACAGGATCTAGTAGAATTAAAGAATGGTACTGTTGATCTTTATACATTCTCATATTATATGTCTCAGTCTATTACAACTCATAAGAATGAAGATACAGTAAGTGGTAATATGTCATTTGGTGTACGTAACCCTTACTTAACATATTCTGATTGGGGATGGGCATTAGATCCTCAGGGATTAAGATACTATCTTGAGGTTGTTTATGACCGTTATGAATTACCATTAATGGTTGTAGAAAATGGTTTGGGTGCCTTTGATACAGTAGAAGAAGATGGCTCTATTCATGATGATTATAGAATTGACTACTACCGTGCACATATTAAAGAAATGGATAAAGCGATTGAAGAAGGTATTGATTTAATCGGCTATACAACTTGGGGCTGTATTGACCTTGTTTCTGCAGGTACTGGAGAAATGAGAAAACGTTATGGCTTTATTTATGTAGATAAACATGATGATGGTACTGGTACAATGAAGAGAAGTAAGAAAGACTCTTTCTACTGGTATAAGAAAGTTATTGAATCTAATGGTGAAAATCTAGACTAATACAAAAGACCAGCGCGAGCTGGTCTTTTTTACATGTCTTCTAAAATCTGTTTTACAAGCTTAACAAGTCTTTCCTCTGCACTATTTGCTGCTTCCATGACTTCTATATGATTTAATTCATTATTTGATAGTCCTGCTGCTTTATTAGTTACAAGTGAAATACCTAAAATATTCATATCAGAATGTCTTGCAACAATAGCTTCAGGCACTGTAGACATACCTACCATGTCTGCACCAAGTGTCTTGAATGCTCTGATTTCTGCAGGTGTTTCAAACTGTGGTCCTTTAAAGAAACAATAAACGCCTTCTTTTACATCTACATTTACTTTCTTTGCAGATTCAAAGGCAAGAGAACGTAATGCTGATGTATAAACATCAGTCATATCCTTGAAACGTGGTCCAAAATCATCTAGGTTAGGTCCTCTTAAAGGTGATGGCATCATAAATGATAAATGATCAGAAATAATCACAATCTGTCCTGGATTTAAATCATCTCTTACACCACCACAGGCATTAGTCACAATTAAGTTCTTAATACCTAAAGCACTAAATACACGAATAGGCATTGTGACTTTCTGCATATCATAGCCTTCATAGAAATGGAAACGTCCTTTCATATAGGCAACAGTCTTACCACCAATTTCACCAATAATTAATTTACCAGCATGTCCTGGTACAGTAGAAACAGGGAAATAAGGGATATCCTTATAATCAATTTCTACAGGTTCATTAATCACATCAGCAAGTGGTCCTAAACCTGAACCTAATACAATGGCAACATCAATAGGATTTTTATAACGTGACTGAATATAATCACGCGCAGCATAAATTTCATCAATATACATAAATATACCTCCATAGCTATTATAACCTATATTATTCGCAAATAGCTCTTAAAAATGATAAAATAACCCTGATAAGGAAGGTGATACCATGCATTTAGAAGATTACCGTTTATTTGATACAAAAGTATTTAGAGATGTTGTTCATGATTATATACGTGTTGAATATATGCCTATCTGGAAACTGATTAATACAAAAGAATTTCAGCGTTTAAGACGTATTAAACAGTTAGGAGGTACATCCATGGTATTTCCTAGTGCAGAACATTCACGTTTTGTCCATTCTTTAGGTGTTTATGAAATAACTCGACAAATGACAGAGTTAGATCAAGTCAAAAATCACTTAACAGACTATGAACGTTTAACTGTATTATGTGCCGCTTTATTACATGATTTAGGACATGGTCCTTTCTCTCATTCATTTGAAGGAATCTTTCATTATAATCATGAAGAGATGACCACAGCGCTTATTAGAGGACATACAGAGGTACATGAAGTCCTCTCACAGGTTGATCCTCATTTGCCTGAAGATGTGGCACGTATTATAGAAAAGAAAGCTGATAAACCAATGTTGGTGCAGATGATCTCTAGTCAGGTAGATGCTGATCGTATGGATTATCTCTTACGTGATTCTTATAACTGTGGTGTCACTTATGGACAGTTTGATTTATCAAGAATATTACGTACTATGCGTATTGTAGATAATCGTATTGTCTTTAAATCTTCTGGTGTACAGGCAATAGAAGATTATATTCTAGCTCGTTATTATATGTATTGGCAGGTGTATTATCATCCCGTATCTAGAAGTTATGAACAAGTACTAGGGAGTGTTATGAAACGTGTAAAGGATTTATATAAACAAAACTATACCTTTAAATCTTCGTTTCCACTTCTTATTCCTTTCTTAGAAGATAACTTCACACCTGAACAATTTGTGAGACTTGATGAAACATCATTACTCTATTACATAAGATGCTTTATGGATGAAGACGATACAATTCTTAAAGATTTATCGACTCGTTTATTAGAAAGAGAATTATTTAAATATCGTACACTTAAGGGTGATGAAGATTATGAAAATACACGAAAGATATGTATTGAAGAAGGACTAGATCCTCGCTATTATGTCACAAGTGATGCGATTATGAATCAAGTGCCTTATAAACGTATGGAGGTCAGACATGCGAATGAAGTAGAAATACTTAAACAAGATGGAACAATTAGTTCATTACCAGAAGAATCAGAAATTGTACAGGCTATATTATTAGGTAAAGCCAAACAGGATCAGAAGATCTTCTCTACTAGACAAGTGATTAGACGTTCTTCTTTTAGATACCAGTCTTTTAATAAATACAAGGATGCACAGGGTACACATTATATCCTCGAACAGGCTTCTAAAGAATGGAATCAGGAAGGATTATTCTTAGAATTCTATCAAGAAGATCATGTTATTGGATGTGCACATATTATTGATGATTGTGTCAAAGACATTGTATTACTTCCTGATGACCGTAGAGAGTTCTATGAGAAAGAAGTATTAGGCGCCATAGAGGATTTCTTCAAGAAACAACATGTGCATGTAGTGAAGATCATTCCTTATTCACAATCTCTTGATTTTTATCTAGAAAATGGGTATTGTACAGAAGGTTACTATATAATTAAGGAGGTAGGATGATGAAAAAAAGAATTTCTTATGAATGTTTATTAGTCAATGGCCCCGTCAAAGAAAAAGTAAAATATAAAGAGATAGGAGACCATTATGAAGTAAAAGGTGTTCATCATATCTCTTTTGAAGTAGAAGGAAAACCAATGCGTATCCAATATGATGATACACATGTACATCTTGTGAATGATCAATCTGTATTACATTTTAATAAGGATATGCGTGTACCGAATAAATATACATTACCCTATGGTGTTGTAGAACTTCATACAAAAGTGATTTCTTTAGAATATAGAGAAGGTACAATGAAATTTATCTATGAACTCTATGACCAGGAACATCTTGTAACAAAAGCTTATATGATGGTGCATTACTCTGATATAGATGAAGAAGGGATGCCTTCATGAAATATATAAAACGTTTTACAGCATTGTTCTTTGAATATCTATATCGTTTTATCCAGTTCTTATTGAGCCCAATTGTAATCTATATTGCGCTCATCTGTATTCAGGCTATTTATCTTGTATACTTTGCATCAATACTCACAGATTTTAATGGTGTGGTTCGTTTCTTGTTTATCTCACTTTCCGCATTTATGATCTTTTATTTGATTAGTAAAGATGAGAATACAAACTATAAGATGACATGGATCTTCTTTATAATGTTATTGCCTAACGCAGGAGGATTACTTTATCTCTTGTTAGGTAACAAGAGACCATCACGCTGGTTAAAAAGAAAGATTCAGCCAGAAGTACAATACTTTAATGAAACAAGACATCAGGATCCAGTTATTAGAAATCAGATTATTAATAAGAAGATTATTTCTTTAGATTATCTCAATAGACAATCATTTCCTATATATAATCATACAGAATGTAAGTACTATTCATTAAGTGATTATAACTATCAGGATATGATTAAAGATCTTTTACACGCAAAACACTTTATCTTTATGGAATACTTTATTGTTTCTAAAGGACTGATGTTTGATACTATTATTGGAATATTAAAACAGAAGGTTAAAGAAGGTGTTGATGTACGCTTTATCTTTGATGATTTTGGTTCCTTTACAACTGTACCTCTTCACTTTGCGAAGAAATTAGAAGAGTCAGGCATTAAAACAGTGATGTTTAACCGTTTTATTCCTGTCTTCTCTTTAAGCCAGAATCATAGAGACCATCGTAAAATCTGTGTGATTGATGGTTATATTGGTTATTCTGGAGGTTTTAACTTGGCTGATGAGTATATCAACTGTAAGATGCGTTTTGGACATTGGAAGGATACAGGGATTCGTTTAGAAGGGGAAGCGGTATGGTCTTTGACATCTATGTTTCTTTCTACATTCTATGCTTATCATAAGGAATATCATGGAGAAGATATAGAACAATTTAAACCCCATACCTACCATCCTGAACCATTTAAGAATACAGGTTATGTATTACCTTATGGAGATGATCCACTCGATGATGAAGGGGTAGGAGAATCTGTTTATTTAAATATGATTACACATGCTTCTAGAAGTATTGATATTATGACACCTTATTTTATTATTGATGATGTTATGTTGAAGGCATTGTGTCTTGCTTCTAAGAATGGTGTTAAGATCAGATTATATGTCCCTCATGTACCAGATAAGAAGATTGTCTTTAGAGTGACACGTTCTTATTATTATGATCTCATTCGTGCTGGTATTGAGGTGTATGAATATTTACCAGGCTTCTTACATGCGAAAGTCATGTTAGTAGATGGTAAAGCAGCCACAGTAGGAACCATCAACTTTGATTATCGTTCTTTATACTTACACTTTGAATGTAATGTCTTATTATATGAAGCAGAATGTTTATCTGCAATCAAGAGAGATTTTAGAGAAATGAATGAGATTTGTGCACCTGTAAAAATAGATGACAGCCGTCATTTTAAAGGACTCGTAGAAGGATTATTGAGATTATTCTCTCCACTTCTATAAAATTCTTGACAGTCCAACATTTTGTGATACATTATTTAGAGTATGAAATAAAAAAGGAGGAATACAAGATGGCTGAAAATAAGCTTGAAAACTCACTAAAAATCGCCATTGGTCAGTCTGTTAATAAGTGCTTTGAAGCAGTAGATATCACCCCTGAAAATATCATGATTGAGATTCCTAAGGATTCTACTCATGGTGATTATTCTACTAACATTGCAATGCAGCTGACAAGAACACTCCATAAGAATCCTCGTGAAATTGCGACAGCCATTGTTGATTCACTTGATCAGGAAGCAGCACATGTAGAAAAAGTAGAAATTGCTGGTCCTGGTTTTATTAACTTCTTTATGAAAAATGATGCGCTTACTTCAGTAATTACTGAAGTACTTTCAGAAAAGGATAATTATGGACAGACTCACTTCGGTGAAGGAAAGAAATATAACGTAGAATTCGTTTCTGCCAACCCTACAGGAGACTTACACTTAGGTCATGCAAAGGGTGCTGCAGTAGGTGATTCTATCTGTCGTATCATGACTAAAGCAGGTTATGATGTAACTAGAGAATATTATATTAATGATGCAGGTAAACAGATCACTAACCTTGCATTATCTCTATACAGCCGTTATCTTGCATTATTTGATATCGAACGACCAATTCCAGAAGATGGATATATGGGACAGGATGTCATTGATATTGCGAAGAGTATCAAGGAAAAAGAAGGAGATGCTTTAACTCAGTTAACTGAAGAAGAAGCCATTGCTTATTTCCGCAAGGTTGGTACTGAACATGAATTACAGAAGATTAAAGATATCTTAAAGGAATTCCGTGTATCATTTGATGTATGGTTCTCTGAAACTTCTTTATATGAAGGTAATAAGATTGAACCTGCAATCAATAAGTTAAAAGAAAAAGGCTATACATATGAACAGGATGGAGCCTTATGGTTTAGAACAACTGACTTCGGTGATGATAAGGATCGTGTTCTTATTAAAACTGATGGAAGCTATACATACTTCACACCAGATATTGCATATCACTTAAGTAAGTTGAATAGAGGTTATGATTACTTAGTTGATTTACTTGGTGCTGACCACCATGGTTATATCAACCGTATGACAGCAGCTATCCAGGCTTTAGGTTATAATGCGGATCAGTTGAATATCGATATCTTACAGATGGTAAGAATGGTTGAAAACGGTGAAGTAGTTAAGATGAGTAAACGTACTGGTAACGCTGTTACTATTCGTGACTTAATTGATGATATTGGTGTAGATGCAACTCGTTATTTCTTTGTAGCGAAAGCAGCAAACACACCATTTGATTTTGACTTAGGACTTGCAAAATCACAGTCAAATGAAAACCCTGTATACTATGCACAGTATGCACATGCAAGAATGTGTTCAATCATGAGATCAGCAGCAGAAAAGAACATTGAACCTGCAGATCACTTTGAATTGATTAATAACCCAAAAGAAATTGAATTATTAAAACACATTAATGAATTCAAAAACACAATCAATGATGCAGCTCGTACAAGAGCCCCTCATAAGATTGCAAATTATATTCAGAAATTAGCACAGTTATTCCATTCATTCTATGGTGACTGTCACGTAATTGATGAAGAAAACAAAGAATTATCTTCTCAACGTTTAGCACTTGTAGAAGCAACACGCATTACACTTGCTAACGCATTAAACTTAATTGGTGTCCATGCACCAGAAAAGATGTAGGAGGCTACTATGGATTACAGACAAGAGTCAATGGTAAATATCGCATTCGAAATTCTTACTAAATCAGCAGGAGCAATGAGTTTCTATGATATTTGGAAAGAAGTTGCTGAAAAGAAAGAATTTGATGAAGAACAGAAAGATGATAACGAATCATTATTCTATACAAATATGATCTTAGATGGTCGTATGATCACTGTTGGTGAAAACAAATGGGATCTTAGAACAAGACATAGATTCGAAGAAGTGCATATCGATATGAATGATATCTACAATGAAGATGAATCAGAAGAAAGCAATGAAGAAGAAGACGAAGGCTTAGTTGAAGATAACTACGGTGAAGAAGAATAAGGAGAAATCCTTATTCTTTTTTCTATAAATTAATATAGTTTTTGCATGATTATGCTTTATTTTTGTGTTTTATTCTAAACAATAAAAAAAGTTTTGATGAAAGGGTTTACCTTTACATAAATCCTTGTGAAATAGTTGATTTTAGTTAAGTGCTGGATTATAATACAAATAGAAATTATTTAAGGAGGAATGTCATATTATGGCAGTAAAAGTTGCAATTAATGGATTTGGCCGTATCGGTCGTTTAGCATTCAGACAGATGTTTGATGCAGAAGGTTATGAAGTAGTAGCTATCAACGATTTAACTTCACCTAAAATGTTAGCTTACTTATTAAAGTATGATTCTTCACAGGGTAAATATGCTCATGCTGATACAGTAGAAGCAGGAGAAGATTACATTACAGTTAACGGTAAGAAGATCACTATCTATAAAGAACCAGATGCTTCTAAATTACCTTGGGGTGAATTAGACGTAGACGTAGTACTTGAATGTACTGGTTTCTACACTTCAAAAGCAAAAGCTGAAGCTCATGTAGCTGCAGGTGCTAAGAAGGTTGTTATTTCAGCTCCAGCTGGAAGCGATCTTAAGACTATCGTATTCAACGTAAACAACGAAACATTAACAACAGAAGATAAGGTTATCTCTGCAGCTTCTTGTACTACAAACTGCTTAGCTCCAATGGCTAATGCATTAAACAAGTTAGCAGAAATCCAGGGTGGTATCATGTTAACAGTTCATGGTTACACTGGTGACCAGATGCTTCTTGATGGACCACAGAGAAAAGGTAACTTAAGAAGATCTAGAGCTGCTGCAGTAAACATCGTACCAACATCTACTGGTGCTGCAAAAGCTATTGGTTTAGTTATCCCAGAATTAAATGGTAAATTAATCGGTTCTGCAGTACGTGTTCCAGTTCCAACTGGATCAACTACAGTTTTAACAGCTGTTGTTAAGGGTACTGTTACTGTTGATGAAGTTAACGCTGCTATGAAGGCTGCTGCAACTGATTCATTCGGTTACAATGAAGACGAAATCGTATCTTCTGACATCGTTGGAATGACTTACGGTTCATTATTTGACGCAACTCAGACTATGGTTAACGCTTTACCTGATGGAAATAGTGAAGTTCAGGTTGTATCTTGGTACGACAATGAAAACTCATTCACTTCTAACATGGTTAAGACAATCAAGTATTTCTCAGAATTAGCTTAATCAGATCTGAATTAAATAATGGAAGATCCCTATTATAGGGATCTTTTCTTTTTGGTCAAGTTTCTACTCAAAACAGTCATGTTATGATAAAATAATGAAACGAGGTGACTTGAACATGGAAATAAATAAAAGAAAGAAAAACTTATTAATCAAATATATAGTCATAGGTGTATTATGTTTAGCTCTTGGATTTGGGAGCAGTTATTTAGTCTTTCATAATAGTGATGCAAGTGCTGAAGATAAGACAAATAAGACAGTAGTAGATGAAGTAGTAGAACTTCTTAATAATAATTGGCTGGATACAACTGATTCTAAAACATCTATTCAAGATCGTATGATTGAAGGATTGGTAGATGGTTTAGGTGATTCACATTCTTCTTATATGTCTACACAGGAGAATAAAGAATTTAATAGTGATATTAATGGTAATTACAGTGGTATTGGTGTTTATTTCTCACCTGTACATAGCGGTGCTTTATTAACTGGTATTATTGAAGGAAGCAGTGCAGAAAAAGCGGGTCTTAAAGCAGGAGATATTATTACTGATGCTGATAATAAATCACTTTCTGGTATGACTAGTACTGAAATGCAGGAATATATTAAAGGAAATGAAGGGACAGAAGTCTCTTTAAAAGTAAAAAGATTTCAACAAACTTTAAATGTAAAAGCAGTACGTAAGAATTTCAGTTCCGATGTGACTTATTATGTAGGTACTACAAATAATAAAACATATGGTTATGTGAATATTTCTACTTTTGGTGATACAACTGCTCAGCATGTAGAAAAAGCTTTAAAAGAATTTAAGAAACAGAATGTCTCAGATATTATTCTAGATTTAAGAGGTAATGGTGGAGGTTATATTACTGCTGCAAGAGATCTTCTTTCTTTATTTAATGAGAAGGGAGAGACACTATTTACTGTTAAGAATAAGAAGGGTCAGACTGAAACATATAAGGATAATAGTAAGACACATTATGCATTTTCTAATGGTTATATTTTAATGAATAGTGGTACTGCAAGTGCATCTGAATTATGTGCAGGTACATTTAAAGAAATACAGGGATATAAACTTATTGGGCAGCAGTCTTATGGGAAAGGGACTATCCAGGCACAGACGAACTTATCTGATGGTTCTGTATTGAAATACACTTATGCAAAGTGGTATACACCTAAGGGTGTGAATATTAATAAGAAGGGATGGACTCCAGATGTCACTGTAGAGGATCAATCTCTCTTATCAGCTTATTTCACTTATTATAGTGATAAGTTTTATGTGGATAATGTGAATAACTCTATTATTGTGATGGAAAGATTATTAGATGTGTTAGGTTATAATCCAGGTCGTACAGATGGTTATTTCTCACAAGGAGTGAGTGATGCATTAAAACGTTTTGAACAGGATCATGGATTAACTGTAGATGGCGTATTAGAATATAGTGATCAGGAATGCATGGTTTCTGTACTTGCAGAAAGATTAAGTCATAAGGAATATGATAATAGTTTACAGAAGGTACTTACTTTAATATAGAAAGAGGGGATTTTATGTCTTACAAGCTTGTATCAAAATTTAAACCAATGGGTGACCAGCCCGAGGCTATTAAAGAATTAGTAGAAGGTATTCATCAAGGTAAAAAGACACAGGTATTATTAGGTGGTACAGGAACTGGTAAGACATTTACCTTTGCGAATGTCATTGCACAGGTGAATAAACCTACTCTTGTACTATCACATAATAAAACTCTTGCAGGACAGTTATATAGTGAATTAAAGGAATTCTTCCCAGAAAATCGTGTAGAATACTTTATTTCAAACTTCGATTTCTACCAGCCAGAAGCCTATATACCCAAGAGTGATACATATATTGATAAAGAATCACAGACAAATGAAGAAATAGAGATGTTAAGAGCTGCTGCGATGAACTCTTTATTAGAAAGAAAAGATACAATTGTCGTAGCCTCTGTGGCAGCTATTTATGGGTTAGGTAATCCACAGAGTTATCAGGAAATGATCTTCTCCTTACGTGTAGGACAAGAAATAGATCGACGTGAATTACTTACATTCTTAGTCGATAGACAATATACAAGAAATGATATGGATCAGGTCAAAGGTACTTTTAGAGTACGTGGTGATGTAATTGAAATAGTACCAGGTCATACTGAATCTTATATTATACGTATTGAATTATTTGGTGATGAAGTAGATCGTATTACAGAAGTAGATCCTCTGACTGGTCATGTTCAAGCATCTTATAATACTTATACAATTTATCCGGCTGAAGAATATATTACAAGTCGTGAAAAGATGCTTTATGCCTGTGATACGATAGAAGAAGAATTAAAAGATCGTCTACAATATTATCAAGATGCCGCAAAACCTCTTGAATATGAAAGAATAGATAACCGTACAAGACATGATATTGAAATGTTGAGAGAAGTGGGTATCTGTCCAGGTATTGAAAACTATTCACGTCATATTGATGGTAGAAAACCAGGAGAAAGACCTTATTGTTTAATAGATTATTTCCCTGATGATTTCTTACTTATTGTCGATGAATCTCATGTTATGCTTCCACAGATCAGAGGTATGTTTAACGGAGATAGAAGCCGTAAAGAAACATTGGTAGAATATGGCTTTCGTTTACCAAGTGCTTTAGATAACAGACCACTTCGTTTTGAAGAGTTTGAAAAGCTTATTCCCCAGGCAATATTTGTATCTGCCACACCGGGTGATTATGAATTAGAAGGTGTCCATGGTGAATATGTTGAACAGATTATTCGTCCAACAGGATTATTAGATCCTATTATTGAAGTGCGTCCTATTGAAGATCAGATTGATGATATTATTAGTGAAATACAGTTACGTATAGAAAGAAATGAACGTGTACTTATTACGACTCTTACAAAGAGAATGGCTGAAGATTTAACTGATTATCTTAAGGAATTTGGTTTAAAGGTCGCTTATCTTCATTCAGAAACAAAGACATTAGAACGTACTGAAATATTAAGAGATTTACGTTTAGGTAAATATGATGTCTTAATAGGTATCAACTTATTAAGAGAAGGTTTAGACCTTCCAGAAGTCTCTCTTGTATGTATTTTAGATGCAGATAAGGAAGGGTTCTTAAGAAGTGAACGTTCATTGATTCAGACAATTGGTCGTGCTGCAAGAAATGCGGATGGTCATGTAATCATGTATGCAGACCGTATTACTGATTCAATGCAGCGTGCCATTGATGAAACAAGTCGTCGTAGAGAAATACAGGAAGCTTATAATAAAGCCCATGGTATTACACCTACGACTATCAAGAAAGAAATTAGAGAAGCAATCCATGGACAGGAAGTCATTGATGAAGCACAGAAGCTTGTCAAGAAAGGCCGTAAGGCACCTAAGAAGGATAAGAAGGTTCTTCTTGAGGAATTAGAAAAACAGATGAAGGAAGCAGCTAAGGTGCTTGACTTTGAACGAGCTATGGAATTACGCGATATGATAGAGGAGATTAAAGATGGAAAGTAAGTTTAACCTCACACCTCTCGCATTAGATGTCTTTGAGGCAATTAAACAGGCAGGAGGACATGTCTATTTAGTAGGAGGGTGTGTACGAGATTTTCTATTAAAAAGAAGATCTAAAGATATCGATGTAGAAGTACATCACCTCTCTTTTGAGGCTTTAAAGGAAGTATTATCTCCCTTTGGGACAGTGCAGGTGATGGGTGCATCCTTTGCGGTTGTACATCTTTCTACATTAGAAGGTTATGAATTTGCCTTACCTAGAATAGAAGAGAAGACAGGAATGAAGCATCAGGATTTTAATATTATTGTGGATCCTGATCTTCCTTTAGAAAAAGCCTGTGCTAGAAGAGATTTCACTATTAATAGTATGTTATATGATGTAGAAACAGAGAAAGTGATTGATTTCTATTCAGGACAGGAAGATTTAAAGAATGGTATTTTACGTGCTACAAATAAAGATCATTTTTCAGAAGATCCATTACGTGTATTAAGAGGTGCTTCTTTTATGTCACGCTATGGCTTTAAGATGGATGGAGACACAAAGAATCTCTGTCAATCTATTGTAGAAGAAGGTGGATTAGAGACTTTAAGTATCGAACGTATTTATACAGAATATTGTAAGATATTGATGGGATTATATCCTTCACAGGGATTTAATTTCTTAAGAGATATTCATGGTTTACCATTCTACTTAGAAGATTTAGTCACAACACATCAAAGAACTGACTATCATCCAGAAGGTAGTGTATGGAATCATACAATGTTGGTGACTGACTTAGCAGCTTTATGTAAGCATCATACAAGTGAACCGTTATGGTTTATGTGGAGTGCTTTATTACATGATATAGGTAAACCACTAGTGACAACACCAGAAGGACATGCTTATGGTCATGCAGAAGAAGGTGCAGCTCTCTTTAATGAGAAGGTTGATTTAATTCTTTCTCATAAACAGAAGAAATATATTTATACTATGATTCAATATCATATGGTATTACCTACATTTTCTCGTAATCATGCAAGAAAAATCAAATTCTTGCGCTTCTTAAAAGCGATTGATCAGAAGGCTCCTCTAAAAGACCTTCTTTATCTTGCAAGATGTGATAAGTTAGGTAGAGGTATGGTCACAAGTGCTTCTATTAATGAGTTAAATGAATATATAGAGGAAATGATCTCTATTTGTGGGGATCATGCTCCTGCAGCTATTGTGACAGGTAAAGATTTAATTAATGAAGGTTTTGAGAATCATCAGGATTATTCTAAAATCCTTTCTCTTGCCTATGATTACCAATTACAAGGTTTAAATAAAGAAGTGATTATAAGGAGGTTGAAGAATGAAACAGGATGTCATTGCGGTTAGAGGTGCACGTGTCAATAACCTCAAGAATGTGAATATAGATATTCCTAAGAATCAATTAGTCATTATGACTGGTTTATCAGGAAGTGGTAAAACATCTCTTGCGTTTGATACAATCTATGCAGAAGGTCAGAGACGTTATGTAGAATCATTAAACTCATATGCAAGACAGTTCTTAGGTGGAATGGAAAAACCTGATGTAGATTCAATAGAAGGGTTATCACCCGCTATTGCGATTGATCAGAAAACAACATCTAATAATCCTCGTTCTACTGTTGGTACAGTGACTGAGATTTATGATTATCTACGTTTATTATATGCACGTGTAGGACATGCTTATTGTCCTCATCATGGTATTAAGATAGAAGCCCAGACATTAAAACAGATGGGTGATATTGTGGATACATATGATGATGGAGATAAACTTCAGATACTTGCACGTATGGCAATGAACCAAAAGGGAACACATAAAGATCTCTTTGATAAATTAAGAAAAGAAGGGTATGTCAGAGTTAAGGTAGATGGAAGCATGTATACTCTTGATGAAGACATTACTCTAGAAAAAAATAAAAAACATACTATCGATGTTATTGTTGATCGTATCAAGAAAAAAGAAGGATATCGTACACGTCTCATAGAATCTTTAGAAACAGCTTTAAAACTTACAGATGGTGAAGCTATTGTAGAGAATTTGACTCAGGGTACAGAAAAGCTTTTCTCTTCTAACTATGCCTGTCCTATTTGTGGTTTCTCTGTTCCTAAACTAGAACCACGTCTATTCTCATTTAATAATCCCTTAGGTGCCTGTCCTGATTGTAAAGGTTTAGGTATTAAGGAAGAAGTTGATTTAGATTTATTAGTACCAGATTGGAACTTAAGTATTAATGAAGGTGGTATTCGTTATTTTAAGACAGCAGTTGGTACTGATCGTATTGAATGGCAAAGATTCTTAAAACTATGTGAATATTATCATATTGACTTAGATAAACCTTTAAAGGACTTTGATGAAGAAGAAAGAGATATTATCTTTACTGGTTCACATGATCCTATTACTTATACAATTGTTTCTTCTTCTGGCAATGTTTCTCGTACAACAAACTATATTGAAGGTGTTGTTACACTTATACAAAGACGTTATGAAGAAACATCTTCTAAATGGTCTAAAGAATGGTATGCCTCATTTATGGCTGAACATACCTGTCCTACATGCCACGGTGCAAGACTGAATGAAATGGTCTTAAGTGTACAGGTGGGTGGTTTAAATATCATTGAATTTACGAATCTTTCTATTGAGAAAGCTTTAGAGTTTGTAGAAAACTTAAAGTTATCAGAAATGGAAGAAAAGATTGCGCATTTGATCTTAAAAGAAATTCATGATCGTTTGACATTCTTAAATGAAGTAGGACTTGGATATTTAACACTTTCTAGACGCGCTGGAGGATTATCCGGTGGTGAAGCACAGCGTATTCGTCTAGCTACTCAGATTGGTTCACGCTTAACAGGTGTTTTATATGTATTAGATGAACCGTCTATTGGTCTTCATCAAAGAGACAATGAGAAACTTATTCATACACTACAGGAAATGCGTGATTTAGGAAATAGTGTTCTTGTCGTAGAACATGATGAAGATACAATGCGTGAATCTGATTATATTATTGATATTGGACCTGGTGCTGGTATTCATGGTGGACAGGTAGTTGCCTATGGCACACCTGAAGAAGTCGCTGCCAATGAAAACTCTATTACAGGTGATTATTTATCTGGTAGAAAGAAGATTGAGGTTCCTAAAACAAGACATAAAGGCAATGGTCTTTATTTAGAAGTACGTGGGGCTAAGGAACATAACTTAAAGAATATTAATGTGAAGTTTCCATTAGGTAAGTTTATTGCGGTTACAGGTGTGTCTGGTTCAGGTAAATCTACTTTAGTGAATGATATTCTATGTAAAGCATTACGTGCAAAGATTTACCGTTCACGTGAATTGCCAGGTAAACATAAAGAAATACGTGGTATAGAGAATATTGATAAGGTAATTGAAGTATCACAGGAACCAATTGGTCGTACACCACGTTCTAATCCAGTCACTTATACAGGTGTGTTTGATGATATTCGTGATTTATTTGCGAAGACTCCAGAAGCTAAAATACGTGGATATGATAAAGGACGTTTCTCATTTAATGTGAAGGGTGGACGTTGTGAAGCATGTCAGGGAGATGGTGTTAAACGTATCTCTATGAACTTCTTGCCAGATGTTTATGTACCTTGTGAAGAATGTCATGGACATCGTTATAATGAGGAGACATTACAGGTCACTTATAAGGATAAGAACATCTATGATGTATTAGAAATGACTGTAGAAGAATCACTTACTTTCTTTGAAAATCTTCCTCGTATTCATACTAAACTACAAGCATTATATGATGTAGGACTTGGCTATATTAAACTAGGACAAAGTGCGACAACACTTTCTGGTGGTGAAGCCCAAAGAGTAAAACTTGCATCAGAATTACAAAAGCGTTCAACTGGAAAAACATTATATATTCTTGATGAACCTACAACAGGATTACACAGTGATGATGTGAATAGACTCATTGGCGTATTACAGAAGATTGTGGATAATGGTGATACAGTATTAGTGATTGAACACAATCTAGATGTCATTAAGGTTGCAGATCACATCATCGATTTAGGATTGGAAGGCGGCGACAATGGTGGTACAATAGTCGTAGAAGGCACCCCTGAAAAGGTCGCAAAGTGTGAAAAGAGCCATACAGGACGCTTTCTTAAGAACCTATTGTAAGGAGGTATTTTATGGGAAAGTCCGTAAAACTAAAAGACTTGATGAATAATCCAGCCTATAAACGTGTATCTGGAGATGAAGAATCTTTAGAAAGAGAAGTATTTGTCGCAGAAATAAATCGTCCTGGTTTTGAACTTGCCGGCTTCTTTAAACATAGTGATTTTAGAAGAATTATTCTATTAGGTGATAAAGAAAATATATTTATTAAGGAAATGACTAAGGAAAGTCAATTGGCTTGTTTTTCTAAGCTAGTGAATGATGAAACACCTTGTATCATTATCGCAAAGGGTTATGAAGCACCAGAAATACTTAGAAATATTGCCTGTAAGAGAAACTTCCCAATCTTTGAAACAGAGATGGCAACAGGAAGAGTTTCTATTAACTTAATGGGTAAATTAGATGAATTATTAGCACCTGAAACACAGATTCATGGTGTATTCTTAAATATTTATGGTAAAGGTGTTATTATCAAAGGGGATAGTGGTATTGGTAAATCCGAAATCGCACTTGAACTTATTAAGAGAGGACATCAGTTGATTGCGGATGATGCAGTAGAACTCTACCATATTGGGCAGTCTATTATTGGGAAAGCACCAACAGTTTTAAAGAATCTATTAGAAATCCGTGGTATTGGTGTTATTGATGCTTCTAAGATGTTTGGAGCTGCGAGTGTTCTTCCAAAAGAAAAGGTAGACCTTATTATTCAGTTAGAAAGATGGTTACCATCTCGTGAATATAGACGTATTGGAGTAGAAGAAGATGATGTTACAGAAGATATTCTTTCAGTTCCTATTCCTAAGATCGTTGTACCAGTAACTGGTGGACGTTCTATGTCAGTTATTATTGAAGCGGCTGTCATGAATATGCAGCTTAAGGATTCTGGATTTGATTCAAGTAAAGAATTTGTGAATAGAATCCTTGAAAACATTAAAAGTAAGCAGGTGTAAGTTATGCAATTCTTTCCAGAATATAATATATTTCTTAAAATCGGTGGTCTGCAGATTCATATGTATGCAGTATGTATCATTATTGGTGCATTTATTGCCTATATGCTAGGTCAGTATAATTTTAAGAAATTAGGCTATAGTTCTGAAATTTTATCAGATTACTTCTTTGGAGTACTCATGACAGGGATCATTGGTGCCCGCATCTGGTATGTTATCTTCATGTGGAAAGAACTCTATATGTCTCATCCTGAAGAAATTATTGCGATATGGCATGGTGGGCTTGCGATACAAGGTGGAATCATAGCCGCACTCATTTATAGCTATTACTTCTTTAAAAAGAAGGATATTCCTTTCTTGGTGGCAGGAGATGCGATTATGCCAGGTGTACTCATTGCGCAGGCATGTGGTCGCTGGGGAAACTTCTTTAACCATGAAGCATTTGGTTCAGCTGTTTCTTTAAACTTCCTCAAACTATTACATCTTCCTCAATTTATTATTAATAATATGTATATTGAGGGGGCATACCATCACCCTACATTTCTTTATGAATCAGTGGGGAATTTGATTGTCTTTCTTGTGATTATTCTTGTAGTCAAGAAGAAAGCACAATGCACAGGTGAACAGTTCTTCTCTTACTTTATCGGTTATGGTATTGTGAGATTCTTTGTGGAAGGATTACGTACAGACTCACTTATGTTAGGTCCTATCCGTATGGCCCAACTCACATCTATAGTATTTATTGTTGTGGGTGTTGCTGGTATATATTACTTAAGAAACTATCAAAAGCGAAAGAATTAATCTTTCGCTTTTTCTTCATATTAAGTTAATGTATCATATATATGATAGTTAAGAGGTGTAAAAGATGGATAAAAGAATCGAAAATCATATCATCCAGCAATATTATGACAATCAGAGTCTTTATCGTTCATTAAAACATGATATTACAGATATTATTGAAAATATCATTACAAAGAATAATATAAAGATTTCTAATTTTGCGATACGTATTAAAACAGAAGATGCATTAAGACGTAAGATCTGTTTAAAACATAAGTACAAGGATGTTAATGATATTACAGATATCGTTGCTTGTCGTATTATTACATTGTTTGAATCAGATATTGATGTCATATATAAACTAATTAAACAGAATTTTGATATTGTGGAATACAATGATAAGAGAAAGAAGAACTATGATGACCGTATTGATTTCGGTTATAACTCTCTTCATTTATTAGTGAAATATAATGAAGCAAGACTGAATATGATTGAATACTCAGATTATCGTCATATTGTCTTTGAAATACAGATTAGAACTATTCTCCAGCATTCTTGGGCTGAAGTAGAACATGGTCTAGGTTATAAGTCACAATATGAAATTCCTAAGGATATTCGTAGAAGACTCACAAGACTGAGTGCGACTCTAGAAATTCTAGATGAAGAATTTGTGAATATAAGAGATGATATAGAAGAATACAATAGGGGTATTGATCATATAGAGAAGGTGTTAAAGACAGACTTGAACTATAACTCTCTCATGACTTATTATCATGATTCTCCTATTATGAGTGAATTAACACAGATCATCTGCAAACAGTTTAATATCTCAGTTAAGGAAGAACCGTATATTATATCTGAATTGAGAGTTGTAAAAAGATTTCATAATCTAGGCTATATGTATGTTCATGAACTCGATGAATTTATTATAGAAAATAGAGATAACATCGTAAACTTTGCGCAGTCAAAGCTCCGTTTCCTAGAAAAGAATAAGTATTTCAACCCTTATGATATCTTTGTCTGGGTATCACTGATCATGTTGTTGAATCAGGGTGTGGATGATCCTGAAAATATCATCAGTAATGAAATGTTCAGCATTCCAAATAAGAATGAAATAGACAAAGGAATTAATTAATAAATATCATATTTTTACACATTTATGATTGATTCATGTATAATTATATTAACGCTTTTAAATTAAAAGAAAGAAGGTAAATAATATGGGCTTTTTAGAAGGTAAGACTGTCATTGTGACTGGTGGTGGACGTGCAGTACTTGAAGATGGTACATGTGGTTCAATTGGTTATGGTATCGTAACAGCATTTGCGAAAGAAGGGGCAAATATTGTCATCACTGGACGTAACCTAAAGAAACTAGAAGATGCAAAAGAAGAAATTGAAAGACTTTATAATGTAGAAGTTCTTCCAGTACAGGCTGATGTGAATGCAGGTGCTGATAATGAAGCAGTAGTAAAAGCAGTTGTTGAAAAGGCAATTGAAAAGTTTGGTCATATTGATGCATTAGTCAATAATGCACAGGCAAGTGCATCTGGTGTATCTCTTGCAGAACATACTACAGAACAGTTTGATTTAGCTATGTATTCAGGATTATATGCAGCATTCTATTATATGAAAGCATGTTATCCATACTTAAAAGAAACAAAAGGTTCAGTTATCAACTTCGCATCTGGTGCTGGATTATTCGGAAACAAAGGTCAGTGCTCTTATGCAGCTGCAAAAGAAGGTATCCGTGGTTTAACACGTGTTGCTGCAACTGAATGGGCTGCAGATGGTATCAACGTAAACGTTGTATGCCCACTTGCTTGGACTGCACAGCTTGAAAAGTTTGAAAAAGCTTATCCAGAAGCTTTCAAGGCCAATGTTCATACACCACCTATGGGACATTTTGGTGACAATGAAAAAGAAATCGGACGTGTTGTTGTACAATTAACTTCTCCAGACTTCAAATATATGACTGGTGAAACAATCACTCTTGAAGGTGGATTAGGAATGAGACCATAAGGAAACGCAATGCGTTTCCTTTTTTCAAAGGAGCAAATACAATGATTTATTATTTTAGTGGAACAGGAAATAGTCACTATGTGGCAGAAGTACTTTCAAAGTCCTTACAGGATACAATGCAATCTATTGAATCAGCCCAAGGTATTAAACAGGATGAAATGATTGGTATAGTCACACCTGTTTATTTCTTTGGGGTACCTGATATTGTGAAGGATTTCTTAGAAAGATTGTCTGTCTCTTCCAAATCATATTTGTATTTTGTAGTCACTTATGGTGGTAAACCAGGTAATATTGGGAAAGAGGCCAACAAGATCATGCAGAAAAAGGGGACAGGTTTTTATGCCATGTATGGTGTAAAAATGGTGGATACATATATTCCTATGTATGATGCATCTAAAAATGAAAAGATAGAATCTCAAATAGATCCTCAAATAGAAGAAATCATTACACAGATCAAGGAAAGAAGAATAGGGGACTACTTGAAAGGAACAGTTCCAGTTTTTATTAATAAGGCCTGTTCGTTTCAATATAAACAGGTAAGAAAAACATATAACCTCACTATTGACGAATCTTGTATTCATTGTGGCTTATGTGCCAAAGAATGTCCTGAACAGGCGATAGAAATCAAAGATCATGTGACATTCAAGAAAGAACAGTGTATGATGTGTTTAAGATGTTTACATCATTGTCCTGTGAATGCAATTAGATTTAAAAATAAGGACAAAGGACAATACAGGGGGTTACTATGATCAAAGAAGATATTTTAATCAAGAATACAACAAGAGAACAGAGAGAACAAATTGTGAATGATGCATTAGGTATAGTAGATGGTTTATGTGATGGCTGTTCACAGGGAATCATTTCTATGTATGATGCATATATTGATGGTTTAAAGGAATTAGATGAAATCAACAGAGAATTCAATGCCCACTACGAAGTAGATGATAAACGTGGTGGCAACAGAGGCGGCTGTTCAATGATATAAGAAGTAAGAGTGATCTTACTTCTTTTTATGTATGAAAAAAGAACTTCTTTCGAAGTTCTTATCCCCATACCTCTTCCGCAATTTCTTTGACTAATTTTAATTTAGCCCACTGCTGTTCTTCAGTGAGTTTATTACCGATTGCACAAGAAGCGAATCCACATTGTGGACTTAAATAGAGTCTATCTAGTGGAATAAACTTAGCAGCCTCATGAATTCTCTTAATCACTGTTTCTTTATCTTCTAATTCAGGTGTCTTAGTTGTAATCAACCCTAATACAACCTTTTTATCTTCTGATACTTTTGCGAGAGGTGCAAATCCTCCAGATCTTTCATCATCATATTCTAGATATAAAGCATCCACATTTTCTTTCGCAAATACATAATCAGCTACAGAATTATAAGGACCTTTCGCAAAGAATGTAGAATGGTAATTACCACGACAGATATGTGATGTAATCACCATATCTTCTGGTTTATTCTCTAATGCAAGGTTATTGACTGCAAGTAATTCAGCCTTTACTTCTTCTAAATCAATTCCTAAAGATTCATATCTCTGTTTTGCAGTATCTCCTACAATCGCACCCCAAGTACAGTCATCTAACTGTAGATTGCGACATCCTGCATCATAGAACTGTTTAATCACATCCTGATAAGCGACACCAATATCATGAATGAGTTCTTCATTTGTGGCATAAAACTTTCTTGTAGTTTCAAAGTTAGCAGGTACAATCATCTGCTGGAATGTCTGTGCAGGGGCTGGAATAGTATACTTAGCCACTGTATTTTCATCTTCAAACTGTTTTAAAAACTTAAAGTATTCCACAAAAGGATGTGCTTTTGCCTTAATTTTACCTACAAGATAAGTATCATCCAATACTGCAAGTTCACCATTAAATCTTACACCATTACCAGTATTCTTATGTTCAACACCTTCAAATCCCCACATGAAATCTAAATGCCAGAATGTTCTTCTGAATTCTCCATCAGTAATTACATGGTATCCTAATTCTTTTTGTTTCTTAACTACTTTTACAACTTCTTCATCTACAATGTGATCATAATCTTCCTGAGATAACTGTCCGTTATCCAATGCTTCCTTAGCATCCTTAAGAGCCTGTGGTCTTAAAAAGCTTCCTACAAAATCATATCTAAAAGGTACATTTCCCATTTCTTATTCCTCCTTGGTTAGTGATTGTATTATAACAACCACCTTCACCATTGAGAAATACATATAATATACAGTTATATATAGTTTAAAACTATATTAATCTTTATACTCTACAATCAGCTTATCTTTATTATTCTTAATACTCTTATATAAGTCAGAAGGAATCTTCCATATTCCATTATAAGGTTCTTCTATATAAGTCTTTCCATTTCTTTCATAGACATAATATGTCTTTGTATCCATTTTCATCTTGATATAATCAACACCATTTGGGTTATCATTTACTGATTCTTTTGAATAAGATGACTTTTCTTCTATATCTTTAATTAAAGAAGATACTTTATTTTGATCACATTCATAGACAGTAGTCATCGCACCACCATGTACATGTCCAAATTCCACCTTAGATGCATCTGGCAGATCTAAGTTCTTTTTATTAGAAGTGAAACAATACACACCCAACAACACCAACATAATAACTAATATGCTCATCTTTTTCATGATATCCACCATCCATCATTATGTCTCTGTAGACATCCTCTTTCTTCTGTTATTTCAAATTTAATACTCATAAGGTGCTTATTTTGATCCTAGGAAGAAATGAATCTGAGGTCTTGTATATTCATCAAACTTATCTTCTGTCTCTGTATCAAATGAACAAGACAAACTGATAGGTGCATCCTGATCATAGAAACGAATACTCTTATAAAATGTCCCATTTAGAAATTCATCTTTAAATTGTTGTGGAATAGCCTGATAAGATAATATCTCTGGATTAGATACGGATACATTTAGATTCTCAAAAGACTTTTGTAATGTCGCAAAATCTGTTTCTGCCTGCATTAAATTCTCTTCTAAACTCTTATTAATATCCACACTTTCTACATATGAGATATTGGTGATAGTACCACTATTATTCACTTGAACATGAACATAACAATCAGTAGCAACTGAATCTCTTAAATATCCCATAACAGTATAGCTTGATCTACTTCGTGATTCATTTGGATTATCTGCATGTACTCTTACACATACAGGTTCTAATGCCTTTTTTACTATTTCTACTTGTTGTGCGGAAGCTGCGATTCTTTGATCCATTGCCTGCTTTCCCTCTATATATTGAGGTATATAAGTACCGACTACAATAAGCATTGGGACAACCGCAAAGGCAATGAGTTGTTTTTTAATATCAGGAATAGAGACTCTATAAGCATGTGCCATATTCTCAGCATTATTTCCCGCTTCAGATAACATGTCTATAGATGTAGAGACTGTACTAACTGCACCAGCCACCTGCATAGCACTTCCTATATTCTTTGCAGTATCATTATCACTTTCTTTAAGAAATCGACCAACAGCTTGTGACGCCAAAGCAGCAGATACCTCTTTAGAATAATCTGTTTCTGACTGTTTCACATTTAATCTATGTATAAGAGATTTCCATTTATTACCGTTCATTCCAAACTTAGGTACAAGTGCACAGAAACAGAATATAACAACATATATAATGACGAATCCTATTGCAGTAAACATCCCTGTAGGCTGAAAACCTTTGTTTTGGAATACTAAATCATCTAACATCTCTAATGGTACTATTAATGCACATTGTACAAATGAAAAGATGAGTGCAACCACTGCAATCTTTGGATATATACAATATCTTTGAATCATTTTTTTCTCTTTATCGTTGATCATGAATATCACCTCTATATCAAGTATACCTTATTTTTAATTAAAAAAAGAGCGATTGATTCGCTCTTACTATATCCATTCCTCAGCCAAAAGGAAATCACGAATATTTTGATGTTTAATAACATACACAAGTTTAATTGTATCATGGTTCATCCTTGACCTGTTAGAGGGCAACGCATTTAATCCGAACAGCTCATTTAAAATAATATTATTCCTTTACAATTCTACAAACTTGAATTTTCAAATTAGTCTTTGCAAATAACCTTTGAACCTTCACCATCAATTACAATTCCCTGGCGGTTGTTAATTGGGCATAGATTCAAATCCGAAAACTCAGTCATTATTTTCTCGGTAACTTTCTTAAATGGTGCTGTAAGATAATGCGGAAGAACATAGAAATCAATCAAATCAAGCCCTGCATCATCTTCTTGTGAGTAGTCCTCCGGCTTTTCATCCATTTGCTCGATATATTGGATGCTTGGAGCGCATATAATCGCACCTGCCGATTCACCAATCATCAGTTTTCCCTTTGCCAATTCTTTCTTCAACAGCTCATCCGTTCCCGTTTTACGGAGCTGGTCTATAAGGAAAAAAGAATTTCCGCCGGTAAAATATATTACATCCGCATCTTCAAAAACAGACTGTATCGTTGAATAAGCCTCCGTTGAAATATCAATTTCCGTTACGATTGCTCCCAACTTTTTGAATAATTTTCGAGCTGAGCCGACATAACCGGTGTAGCCTTCACGCAGTGAAGCTGTTGGAATAAATGCGACTTTCTTATTTTCAATTTCTTCCTTTATCAGACTTCCTACACTTGAAAAGTGCGAACATAAAAATAGTTTCATCAATATTCTCCTTTATAAATTCCGATTTGTGTATTTCTTATAATATATCATACCCACCCTCTGTTACAATAATTATACTGTTTTTCATCTTTTTTCATCTTTTCTACACCATAGCAATATGCTTCCTTCTATCTCATATATACCAATAATTGTAGAAAATCTCATGCTACATCCTCGGAATGACAAATGCCAGATAGTTCTGCTCATGTACGCTGGCACATAATCATGGATTGGATATCACTTATGTTGTTGTATGGCTTATTTCATCAAGCAGTAGTAGTTTCTTCTCTCTTGTTGATAATTGCATCAATTGCACTCACAAATAGATTGTTTATGTGTTTAAAGATAGCAGGTTCCAGTAGTTTTTTCTTTGCGATAGTGCAGAAGCCGAAGGCATTTTACCATGCCCTTCAAAAAAAGTGAGACAATTTGCCTATTGAGGAGTGATTTGAAAAGCTCGTGGTGTATTGAATGAAGCTTTCGACAAAGAGTGAAATCGAAAACAGGGTCATTACAGTAGTACTTCAGACTATCAAGAGCTGTATCGATAGAACGTTCAAGAATAGTTCTAACCTTCTTGGGTGAGTAGTAGATATTATGCTTGCTTTGTTTCATAATAGTTTATCTCTTACAAAAACACATCTACTAAAAAAGGCTAGAAATGAATAAATATTCATTTCTGGCTACATGAGTTTCATCATCTGCCAACAGTTTGGCATCCAGTCTCTTAACTTAATATTATTGGGAGAGCAATATGAACTTCCTTCGCCTGTAGGCTTCGCAAGTTTCTACAGAACAATCACTAGAATTAATACATTTTGTTCTATCAATAATTCGAAATAGGGTTGTCACTCTGTGGTTAATTTGTTTTTATTATATCCATTCCTCAGCCAAAAGGAAATCAAGAATATTTTGATGCTTAATACCGTTTCGGCTCATATCAAATTCATCAAGGGAAACGACATATTTAGGGAAATTATCTCGGATAGTATCATATGCACCAAATTCACGTTTAATTGTATCTTCTGATGCTAAGAGATATGTCACCTGAACATATATTTTTTCACCATGTTTATCGCAAACAAAATCAATTTCTTTTTCTCCTGTTTTACCAACAGTCACTTTATAGCCTCGACGTAATAATTCTAGATAGACAATATTTTCTAGAATGAGATTAATATCTCTCATATTGCCTCCATAAACGGCTTCACGGATGCCGTGATCTGCAATATAATACTTTTCATTTGTGGAAAGTATTTGTTTACCCTGTAAATCAACTCGTTTCACTTGGTAGAACAGATAAGCATCACAACAATATTTGATATAATTTAGGATTGTTTCTGGTGCAACGGTACGTTGTTCACTTTTGAGAAACTTTGCAAGAGAATTTGCGGAGAAGGGTGTGCCTACATTCGCAATCACATATGCAATAATGCGTTCTAATAAGTCCACATCACGTATTTTATTGCGTTTCACGATATCTTTAAGTTGGACAGAGTTAAATAAGTCGTGAAGATATTGTTTAGATGGGTCATCCGCATAACGAATATTCGCAAGATAGGGCATACCTCCAGTAATGAGATACTTTTGAAAACATTGTTGGATTGAAACATCAGGGTTGATTGGATGATATAATTCTATGAATTCTCCAAAAGAAAATGGATAGATGACAAACTTTACATATCTTCCACCTAAATAAGTTGCAAGTTCACCTGATAATAGTTTTGCATTTGATCCGGTAATATAGATGTCACAATCCAATGAAACACGAAAAGAATTAATACACTTCTCCCAATCTTTCACTTCTTGAATTTCATCAAAAAAAAGATAAACCTTACCACCAATTTCCTTGGCACGGCTAGTAATCTCATCATGAAGTGACTGTGCGGTCTGCAGATGTGAAAAGCTTAAATCCTCAAAATTGATGGAGATAAACTGTGTTGGATTAACACCTGATTCTATAAGTTCCTCTTTAATTAATTCTAGCATAACGGATTTCCCACAACGACGAATTCCAGTCATTATCTTAATAAGATCCGACCCAATGAACGGACGGATACGTTTCATATATAGCTCACGTTTAATCATTTATCGCAACCCCTTTCCTCGTAACTGCTCATATTATATCACATATAACTGAAATCTCATGCTTAAATATAAATTTTATCAGTTATAACTGATAAAATAGAGTAAAAGATAAAAAATATAAGTTATAACTGAAAAATGATGACTCGTATCGAGTCATCACCTTTTCTTATTTTTCATCTACAACCTGGAAAATATAGAACTTTAAGTAATAACTGTTCTCATCACCATTCCATAAAATAGGATGATCTGCAGCCTGTGTTCTAAATTCTACCTGTCTTAATCTCTTATGTACTAATTTTGCAGCCTGTCCAATAGTCTTAGTAAATGTATCATAATCCATAAAATGAGAACATGAACATGTAGCCAGATATCCACCATCTTTTACTAGTTTCATACCTCTCATATTAATCTCACGATAGCCTTTAATCGCATTCTTAATAGATGCACGAGACTTTGTGAAAGCAGGGGGATCTAATATAACCATATCAAATAACTCTCCCTGAGCCTCTAATTCTGGTAAGAAATCAAATACATCATGACACTCAAACTTAACAGTATCTTCTAAACCATTAAACTTAGAATTCTCATTTGCAAGATCTACCGCAAACTGAGATGCATCCACACCTAAAACACTTTGAGCCCCTGCAATACCAGCATTGAGTGCAAAAGTACCAATATAAGTAAAACAATCCAATACCTTTGCATCTTTACATAATTTCTGTATTGCTAGTCTATTATATTTCTGATCAAGGAAGAAACCAGTCTTCTGTCCTTCTGCGACATCTATATGATACTTAACACCATTCTCTACAATATCAATATGAGGATCAAAAGGTTCACCAATAAACCCTTTAACTCTTTCCATGCCTTCCTTAGTACGTTCCTTGGCATCACTACGTTCATATACACCTCTAATAGTAATGCCATCTTGTAGTAGAATATCTTTCATAAGTTCTACAATCTCTTCCTTAAATGCATCAATACCTAATGCAAGAGACTGTACAACTAATACATCTTCAAACTTATCAATTACTAAACCTGGTAAGAAATCAGCATCTCCAAACACAATACGACAACTAGAAGTATCCACTGTCTTCTTACGATAATCCCAGGCATTCTGTAATCTCATACGTAAGAAATCAGAATCAATCTCCTGATTAATATTTCTAGTCATTAAACGAATTCTAATCTTAGAATTCTGGTTAATATAACCTCTTCCTAACGGATACTCATTATGGGCATATACATCCACAATATCCCCATTCTTGAAATGTCCATGTATCTCTTTTATTTCATTGTCATAAATCCATAAACCGCCTGCATTAATAGTACGGCCTTCACCTTTTTTTAATAGTACTTTAGTTTTCATAATTAACCTCTCTTGGTAATTATTATACATTTGATCAGACAGTTGTGCTACAATATTAACAATTCAAGGAGGAAAAACTAATATGAGTTTTAAGGATTCTAAAGTAGTTATTGTTGGTTTAGGTAATGTAGGTGCTACAACTGCCTACTCAATTATTAATCAGGGACTTTGTGAAGAGATTGTATTAATAGATATTAATAAAGAAAAAGCATATGGTGAAGCATTAGATATGCAGCAGTCAGTTTACTTCATGAATAGAAATATTAAAGTAAAAGCAGGTGATTATTCTGATTGTAAGGATGCAGATGTAGTCATTATTATAGCATCAGCACCAATGCCTAAAGATTCTCATGATCGTTTACAGATGTTAGCACCAAGTATTAAGATTATTAAGTCTATTGTAAGTTCTACAATGGCTTCAGGATTCAATGGTATCTTTATTGTTGTATCTAACCCAGTAGATATTATGAGTTATATTACTTGGAAGGAATCAGGTTTACCAAAGAACCAGGTAATTGGTAGTGGTACAACTCTTGATAGTGCAAGATTATCTTGTCGTTTAGCTGATATGTATCATTTAGATGCAAAGAGTGTATCAGCATATGTATGTGGTGAACATGGAGATTCAGAAATGGTAACATGGTCTAGTGCAACTATTGGTGGTAAGAGTGTAGAAGATGTATTAAAGGATAATGCAGAACGTACTAAGGATGCCACTAAGGAAACATTAAGACATGCTGTTATTGAAGATGGATGGCAGATCTTTAACCGTAAAGGGAATACATGTTATGGTATTGCGGCAGCAACTACAGCTATCGTAAAATCTATTCTCTTTAATGAAAATAGAATTTATCCAGTATCTGTTCATTTAGATGGTCAGTATGGTATGAATGATATCTTCTTAAGTGTTCCTACTATTATTGATAAGACAGGAGCTAAAGAAATAGTAGAAATAAATATGAAAGAAGATGAGCAGAAAGCACTAGAGGAATCATATAAAGTTCTGAAAGATTTCTGTCAACAGTTAGACTAAGAGAGGGTTAACCTCTCTTTTTGTGTTAGAATGGATCCATGGAGGATTTGTTATGATTAAGATTGCATTTTTTGATATTGATGGAACTTTAAGTAATATGGAAACACGCAGTGTTTCTGATATTACTATAGAAACATTACAGAGATTACAGGCTAATAATATAAAGGTATGTATTGCGACAGGAAGACATCCTTTAAGTGTACCTACTTTTGAAGGAGTGACTTTTGATGCCATACTTTCTTTTAATGGGTCTTATTGTTTTGATAAGGAAGGACATGTTTTATATAGTCATCCTATCCCACATAAAGACGTATTAAGAATTATAGATAACGCATCTTCTATTAATAGATATGTCTCTCTTGCGAGTAAAGATGATAGTAAAGCCAATGGCACAGATCAAGATTTAGATGATTATTATGCATTCTCTAAACAGAAAGTGAATGTATCAGAAGACTTTGATACATTTGTGAATGAAGATATCTATCAGATCATGTGTGGTGGATATGAGAATGAATATGATGCATTAATGAAGAATGTAGAAGGAGCCCAGATTACAGCGTGGTGGAATAGGGCGGTAGATATTATTCCAGCAGGTGGTGGAAAGGGTAATGGTATACATAAGGTATTAGAGTATTATCATTTCAGTCCTAATGAAGCCATTGCGTTTGGTGATGGAACAAATGATATAGAGATGTTAGAAGCAGTAGGAACAGGAGTTGCAATGGGGAATGCGACTGATAATGTGAAGGCTATTGCGGATGATATATGTTTATCTGTAGCAGAAGATGGTGTGTATCACTACTGTTTAGATCATAATTTAATATAAAAGTCATAAATGTAGTAAAAAATCAAAAAAAGTTGTATACTAAGGTATAACATGAATTGTAAAGGAGAATGAAATATGCCATATTTAGCATTACGTACAAACAAGACATTGACTCTTTCTCAGGAAGTTGAATTAAAAACTACTGTAGGAAAGTTAATTACAATGTTTCCTGGTGAATCAGTAGATACATTCATGATTCATATTGAAGATAATCAGCTCATTTATTTTAAAGGCCAGGAAGCAAATTGTATGATGATCACATTATACTTAAAAGGTCATTATACAGATGAACAGAAACAACAGTTTGTCTCTGAACTTACTAAAGCTTTAGTAAAAATTACAAAGATTCCTGCTTCAAATCAGTATGTTACTATCTCTGAATTTGAAAAATGGGGTCACGGTGGTATCTACGAATAAGATTTTGCCTAGCAAAATCTTATTTTTTTGGCTTAAAACAGCTAAACATAATAAAAAAACACAAAAAAATCCCGAATTGCAAGCAGAAACTGGAAATAAGAAGATAAATTAGTTTTTGTAGAAAATA
>NZ_QTUM01000001.1:0-115779 GCF_003435615.1 Catenibacterium sp. AM22-6LB | reverse complement strand
CCCGAATTGCAAGCAGAAACTGGAAATAAGAAGATAAATTAGTTTTTGTAGAAAATAGTATTACCAGTTACATTAAGTTTAGCTAGTTCGTTAAGAAATAGTTCTTCAGAAGAAAGATATCCAAGTATCTTTCTTTTCTTCTGGTTTATTTTATTGTTTATATCAATAGTTGTCTCCTTATCAATTGTATTAATATCAGTTCCTTTCTTTATGAAATACCTTATGAGTCCGTTGCAGTTTTCATTTGAGGCTCTGTCACATGAATGATAGGGTCTACCGAAATAGACAGTGGTTCTTTTCTCTTTTGTTTTTTGCTTCTGTTCTATATCCTTCCATCTAGAAAACTCACTACCGTTATCAAAGGTGATAGATTTAAAGATATCCTTAAAGCTATCACCATAAAACTTATGAAGCTTGTTTATCTGCATATAGACCTGCTTTGAAGATTTAGCAGAGATAGGAATCATATAATAGAAGCGTGTCTTTCTTTCAATGAGAGTAAGATATGCACCATTCTGTCCATCTCTAGGTCCAGTAACTAGATCACCTTCCCAGTGTCCGAATTCTTCTCTATCCTTGATATATTCAGGCCTTTCGGTAATGGAAGTGCCTTTCTGTCTTTTTGGAATGTATGACTTCCAGTTCTTTTTTGTCTTTCTTCTGACCATGCGAGGAAGATCAATAGGTTTGATGGATGTTCTTCCCTGGTGGACATAGCTGTAAAATGTTTTAGTAGACACAGTCACCATATTCTTTATAATATCTGGCTGATGAAGCTTTAAATAGTTTATGGTCTCATCAATAGAGGATAATCTATTTGATTTTACTTCCTGTTCGACAAGAGAGATGAACTCTTTTGATTTTTCAAATTTAGAGTTATTTGGAATCTTATGATTCTTGGATCTCTTTTCAAATGCAGCCATGGCAGAAAGTTCATAATGAACCTTGAGATTGTAATCTCTAATAGAGATAGTGGCATCCTTGATGATAGAATATATATTAGAGACAGTAGTACCTACAGTAGAAGCTAACTCTTTAATGAATTGAGTCTTACCAATGTTACGCTTACCAGGATGGGAAGCATTGAACTGAATCAAAGAATTGATGATGAATTCATAATGAGAAAAATTAAGGTGTTTATTTTTGGCTTTTTGTGATATATTAATGCTGTTCATAGAAATCTCCTTATAAAGTGTGGTAACTATATAATACGATTTCTATGGACTTTTTTTATACAAAAAATTGAAAATAGGGGCCTGCGGCCGCGCGAATTGGGATAAAGGGGCATGCCCCTTTATCCCAATTCCTTAATTCCAGTTTCATTTTACAATTGAGGAATTGAATAAAATTAATAGAGAAAATATTTTTAACTTCTTTTTTGGTTATGAATTATGCGAATTGTTTGTGTTATTTGGATTGACAAGTTGCAGATTATTTGTAAATTCAATACTTATTGGATACAATGTTTATCCTAGTCTAAATTTGCAAACCAGTGAAGCGGTTCTATTAATTGAGTCAATTAATAATTCTCAATTTATTCCTATGATTTTTTCTCTTATTGAAAGAATTTTCACATTATTATTTCGTTATTTTACTATTTACTTTTTGGCAAATTGTAAAGATATAAAGAAAGCACTTTTTATTTCAATCACTATACATTCAGTATTTAATATTATCGGAATCTTTTTTATTAACTATGTTAATTCATGTATAGGTAGAATAATCTTTTTATATTGATTTTCAGTAATATGCTTGATTTTGGATGAAAGTTTTATTATTACCATAGTGTTCTTATTGGACAGGATAAGCATCTCGGTCGCCAAACTTTCGATGCTTATCCTTTTTTTCTTTCTATAGATTTATTGATCTTAAGAATATGATAAATGATTTATGAAATAGACAAAATAGATAGCGAAAAACTGCCCCCTAAAAAGTTTACAGCCTAAAAGTACTGGTAGGAGTTCACACCCCTGGCAGTTTTAAAGCTTGAGTTAACCCCAAGTCTATTTAGCTACTCGATTTTTTCAGACCCTTTTTTGTGTTATTATATTAAGCAAAGGAGTTAATATGGAAATAAAAAAAGCAGATAGGGCTCATATAGATGAAATAATGGGTCTTTATAAAGATGCAAAGATATTTATGGATAATCATGGCAATAAAGATCAATGGCCTGTAGGTTATCCTTCAAAAGAAATGATTACTAAAGATATAGATAAGATGTATTTATGCATGTATGAAAATCAAATTGCGGCTGTTTTCTATTATGCGATAGAAGAAGATCAAGATTATAAGGAAATAGAGGGACAATGGCTCAATGATGCATCTTATGGTGTGGTACATCGTGTTGTTTCTGCACATATTGTGAAAGGGGCCTGCAAGTTTATCTTGAACTGGGCTTATAGTCAGATTCCTAATTTAAAGATGGATACAGGAATTAAAAATATTCCTATGCAGAATTTATTAGAATCTTGTGGATTTAAACAGTGTGGAAAAATAGTCAATACGCAAGGAATAACATGTCTTGCATATCAAAAAGGAGATACAAATGAAATATAAATGTTTAATACTAGATCATGATGATACGATTGTAGATAGCACACGTACAGTGAACTTTCCTGCATTCTTAGACTCACTAAGTAAATTGCGTCCTGGTGTTACTATGACTTGTGAAGATTATTTCAAGTATAATTATAAGCCAGGTTTCACTGCATTATGTTTTGATATACTAAAATTCAGTGAAGAAGAAATGCATATACAGGAAAATAACTGGCAGTCCTATATTCGTGATCATGCACCTGTCAGTTTTGATGGCATTCATGATTTATTATGGCGTTATGTAAATGAAGGTGGCACTATCTGTGTTATTTCTCATTCAATGAAGCATACAATCATTCGTGATTATAAGAATAATGATTTACCAGAGCCTTCTATTATATATGGCTGGGAATTACCTCCTGAAAAGCGTAAACCATCTACTTGGCCTGTAGAAAGAATTATTGAAGAACTTCATTTAAATAAAGAAGATGTCTTACTTGTAGATGATTTATTACCAGGTGTACAGATGGCACGAGATGCGCATATTGATGCATGTGGAGCTGGATGGGCTCATGATATCAAAGAAATCAAAGAAGACATCAAGACTAAATGTACTTATTATGTCGAGTCTGTTAAAGAGTTAGAAGACTTATTGTTTGAGGGAGAGTAAAGATGGAATTAGAAGCATTTTTATTAGTAAAAGAACCAGTCAATGAAACAAGTGATTATATTAATCAACCATTAGATGACAAAGTACGTCTCAATGCAGCATTAAGTAACTTTATGTGGGAAGAAGCAGATGCATGTACTAAAAATCATACTGGAATGATTCATATCCATAAGACAATTGAAACTATTCAGACAGACTGTCCTTTATTTGTAGAAGAAGTATGTTCAAACATTGATGAGAATGTTGTAGGAGTTTATATGAATGATGTCATCTATGAACCATCTTTTTATCAAACAATGGCCAAGATGATTGATCAGGATATGTTTCCTATTTATAACGTCATCTGGTTTGGTTTATATCCATTAGAAAATGGGGTAGGGGCTTATACAGATGGTCTTGAAAAGCTCGGCTATCATGAAATAGAAGTCTCTTCTATTGGTGAACCTATGAATGTATTAGACTTCATTAAAGATACTGCACTCTATGTTATTATGAACAATGTGGCATTTAAAGATGGTGAAACTATTGGACTCACTATTGAACAGGTATTGACTATTCATTTAGGTGAAAGTGAGATATTTGATACACCAACTTTTAGGATAGACGATCCTTTTCTTACCAATTTATGAAAATACTTTCATTTTTAAGTGATATCTATGTAATCATTATTTAATTTGTGTTAATATATTATCGAGGTGACAAAATATATGTATTATTTTATAGGTATTAAAGGTTCAGGAATGGCTTCTCTTGCAAGAATCTTATATGATTTAGGTTATGAAGTTGCAGGAAGTGATATTGATAAGTATATCTTCCTTGAAGATGGCTTAAGAGAAAGACATATTCCTATTTATTCATTTAACAAAGACAACATTAAAGATGGTATGGATGTTATTGTAGGGAATGCATTTGACCGTTCTAATGAAGAAGTGGCTGCTGCAGAAGATAATCCTAATGTAACAATTCATCACTATTATGATTTCCTAGCTAAGCTTATGGATGATCATATTAGTATCGGTATTGCAGGTACACATGGTAAGACTTCAACTACAGGTATGGCTTATCATTTATTTAAAGACTATGATAAGACAAATGTATTAATTGGTGATGGTACTGGTTATGCCACTAAGGGTGCTAAGTATTTCATAGCTGAATGCTGCGAATATAAAGATCATTTCTTATGGTATCATCCAGATTATGCTTATATTAACAACATTGAAATGGACCATGTAGACTATTTCAAGTCAATGGAACAGTATGAACAGTCTTTTGAAAAATATGCCAACCAGGCTAAAAAGGCTATTGTCATCTGGGGTGATGATCCACATCTTCCACATTTGAATTATACAAAGAGAGTTGTAAAATTCGGTGTAAAAGACGGTAATGATGTTCAGGCTAAAAATGTAATTAATAATGAAAAAGGTCTTTCATTTGATGTATATATCTATGGTGATCTTTTTGGACATTTCACTTTACCATTCTATGGTATGCATACACTTTATAACACATTAGGTGTTATTACTTTAGGTTATCTTGAAGGTATGGACTTTGATTATATGCAGAGTCAGCTAAGTACATTTAAGGGAACTAAGAGACGTTATGCAGTGAAAGAAGTAGGTAATAACGTATATGTTGATGACTATGCTCATCATCCAACAGCTATTAAATATGTAATCGAAGAAACAAGAACACGTTTCCCTGGCAAGCAGATTGTTGCGGTTTATCAGCCGGATAGATATTCTCGTGGCTTAAGATTTGCGAAGGATTATGCACGAATCATGGATACAGTTGATCATCCATATTTTGTAGATTTCCCTAAAAATGCGCCAAAGGAACCAGGAATCGATATTGATGTCAGTGTTATTACTAAGAACCTACCTCGTTCTAAAGTAGTTACTGAAGATGAAGCAGGTGCAAAAGAATTGGCACAATATGATAACGCAGTATTCTTATTTATGAGTCCTAAGGATATTTATAAGTTAGAAGATTTAGTTATTAAGGAAAAAGAAAAGGCATAGGAGGACATCCCGTGGATATCTTAACAATTTGTCTATGTATTCTAGTGCTCGCTGGTGTATTTGCATTAGTGTCTCTAGGAGTATTTCTTATCCATGCACTTACAACTTTAAAAGATGTCAGTCATTTGGCACAGCATTTAGAAACAACAGTTTCTAAAGTAAATGTCACAGTGGATGATATCAACTATAAAATGGATAAGCTCAATGAACCTATCAACGTGGTAAGTGGTATTTTTAATAAGAAGAGATCAAGCACAGGTATATTAGGAACGGTATTAGGCTTGAAAAATATCTTGAAGAAAAAATAGGAGGTATAATTATGAAATTCGGAAAAGTATTATTCGGAGTAGGATTAGGCGTTTTAGCTGGTTTATTATTTGCACCTAAGAAAGGTAGTGAATTAAGAGAAGACATCAAAGCTAAATCAAAATCTACTTATGATTATTTAGCAAGTCTTACTAGAGAAGACGTTGAAGCTAAATTAGGAGAAACAATTGAAAATATCAAAAAATCAGTAGATGAATTTGATCCTGATGATTTTAAAGAAACTACTAAAGAAAAAGTAGATGAAGTACAGAAAAAGTTAGAAATTCTAGCAGAAAAAGTAAAATCTAGTGAAAATTTTGATAAGGTGAAAGGTTCAGTTGTAGAAGTAACTGGACGTGTGAATCAGAAAATAGATGAAGTGAAAACAATGATTAATGATAAGGCTGCCATGATTGATGAAGATGTGATTGATCAGCAAATTGATGATGTTGAAAAACAGCTAGATGAAATGATTGAGGAAATCAAGGACTAGTATGAAGAAGAAAGTAACAATCTATGATGTTGCAGAAGCAGCTGATGTTTCACTTGCAACAGTTTCAAGAGTAATTAATGGTTCAAATGTTGTAAAGCCTGCAACAAGAGAACGTGTACTTGAAACAATTAAACGACTCGATTTCAAGCCTAATCAGATTGCAAGAGGTCTTGCAACTAGTAAAACTACAACTATTGCAGTTGTATTCCCACAGTCACTATTTGGACATGTAAAAGATATGATTGGTGGTATTGGAGATACTGGACGTACTTTAGATTTCAATATCATTATGTATACAACTGATGAACTTGGTTTAGGTAACCCAATTGAAGAAGTAATTGAGAAGGTTATTAAATCAAGAGCTGATGGTGTTGTATTATTTAACAATAACTGCATTGATAAAGAAATTGATCTCATTAAAAAATACCGTATTCCTGCAGTTGTTGTTGGATATAAGATTTCTGATGAAGATATCTGCTCTGTATATGTTGATGCAAAGAGTATTGCATATGATATGACTAAACAATTTATTGAACAGGGTAAAAAGGATATCTGCTTCGTAAGAGCTACTCAAAACTTAGTTGATTTAAATGATTTTGCGAAGGGTATTGAAGAAGCATTTAAAGATAGTGGTGAAACACTTCCAGAAGATTATATTGTGGATGTTTCTAATCATTATGAAGAAAGCTATCCTCAATTAAAGGAATATTTTGATACTCATAAGCATGATGTTGTTTTAACAGGCTATGACAAGGAAGCAGTCGCTGTTGTCAATGCAGCAATTGATCATGGTATCAATGTACCTGAAGATATGCAGGTTGTTGGTATGATGGATACAAGTTATGCGACTATTTGTCGTCCACCTCTTACTACTATTCATGTACCTGTATATGATATGGGTGCTATCGCAATCAGACTTCTTACAAAGATCTTAAATCATGAAGAAATTGATGAAGCAGAAGTGCCAATGCATTATACATTCATCAAGCGTGATACAACTAAATAACCAAAGAAGGATGCTGAGGCATCCTTTTTTACTGGTTTAGATTGTGCTAAAATAGTATCGGTCATTATAATTACTGGGAGGATTATATATGCTTAAAAATCAATCTGATACTGCAAATATATTACGAGAAAGAAGTAAACTCAATAAGCGCTTGGCTTATGAAGGTTTACTTGTTGGTATCGTGTCAGGTGCTGTCTGTATCGTTTATCGTCTTGTTTTATCAAATGCAGAATCTATTTATTTTACTATAAGGGACTTTGTTGCACATAACGTGTCTTATTGGCCTTTGTGGATCATTGGCCTTATTGTATTAGGTCTTATTATTTCAATCTTTTTAAAGTGGGAACCTATGATCGGGGGCTCTGGTATTCCACAGCTAGAAGCAGAAGTACAGGGACGTATTGATGAATGCTGGTGGAGAGTCTTACTTGCAAAATTCTGTGCAGGTGCGCTTGCACTTGTAGGTGGCTTATCATTAGGGAGAGAAGGTCCAAGTATCCAGCTAGGTGGTATGGTTGGTAAAGCTCTTGCGAAAAAAGGAAAACGTGTAAAAACAGAAGAACGTTATTTAATGACAGCTGGAGCAGCGGCTGGCTTATCTGCAGCCTTCAATGCACCTCTTGCAGGTATCATGTTTGCTTTAGAAGAAGTTCATAAGAACTTCTCTACAAGTGCACTTGTTTCTGTAATGATTGCATCTATTACTGCAGATTTCTTAAGTAGAAATATCTTTGGTTTATCACCTACTTTAGCTTTCTCAATCAAAGAAACATTCCCTTTAAAGAATTATATCTGGGTTATTATTCTCGGTATTATCGCTGGTGTATTAGGTGCTTTCTACAATAAGGTTACAATGGGAACTATTAAACTTTATAAGAAAACACCATTCTTAAAGAAACATCAAAGAGTCATTATCCCTTTAGTGTTATCTGGAATTCTTGGATTCTATTGTCCACTTGTCATGGGTGGAGGACATAAACTTGTAGAATATCTCAATGAACCAAATCTTGTTTTATCTACTCTTGTTTTATTGTTTATATTAAAATTACTTATTTCATGTGTTTCGTTTGGATCAGGTGCTGCTGGAGGAATCTTCTTCCCATTACTCATTCTTGGGAGTCTGATTGGTGCAAGTGTAGGTAAGGTTGCTATTATGTGTGGTGTTCCTTCCGAGTATTTTATGAACTTCATTATTATGGCAATGGCTGCTTACTTTAGTGCCATTGTAAGAGCGCCGATTACTGGTATTGTATTAATAGCTGAAATGAGTGGAACTTTAAAGATGCTCCTACCAATTGCACTTGTTTCATTTGTTTCTTATTATGTAGCCAATCTTTTACATAGTGAACCGATTTATGAAAGTCTTTTAACGAATCTTTTAAACAATCAGCCTTATCAGTCAATGGAAGAATATGCAGATAGTAAGGAACTCATTGGCTATACAGTTGGTTTTGGTTCAAATGCCTGTGATCACTATATTAAAGATTTACAACTTCCTCGTCGTAGTTTGATTGTTTCCGTTATTCGTGGTGGAGAAGAAATCATTCCAAAAGGGGATACAAAGCTCATATCAGGAGACCGTATCATTGTCTTAGTAGATGCATTCCATCTTGATGAAACGAAGCTGATGTTGGAAAGTGTCTTTACAAGCTGATATTGACAAACATCATGAATTCATGTAGACTTTTAATTGCGATGAAAAAGACAAGTAATTCATATGCGCTGGTTTAGAGAACTTGTGGCTGGTGAAAATAAGGGCAGCAGTATGAATGAATACACTTTGGAGCTTCTAGATGCAAAGTCTAGACGGTGAGTACACCGTTATCAACAAGAGAGCATGTCTTTGACATGAATAAAGGTGGTAACGCGAGAATTCGTCCTTTGGATGGATTCTCTTTTATATTATAGGAGGAAATTATGACATTTTATGATGAATTAGTGTGGCGTGGCCTCATTAAAGATGTAAGTTCTGAAGACTTAAAAGACAAATTAAATGCAGGAGGAATGACATTCTATATTGGTACTGACCCAACTGGGGATTCATTACATATTGGACATTTCTCATCTTTCTTAATGTCTAAGAGATTAAAGGATGCAGGTCATCATCCAATTCTTTTAGTCGGTGGTGCAACTGGACAGATTGGGGATCCAAAGCCAACAACTGAAAGACCAATGATTACAAAAGAACAGGTACAGCATAACTTTGACTGCTTAAAGAAGCAGGCTGAAGATTTATTTGGTTTTGAAGTAGTTAACAACTTGGATTGGTCTAAAGATTTAAACTTCATTGACTGGTTAAGAGATTATGGTAAATATTTCAATATCAACTACATGTTATCTAAGGATATTATCAAGAGAAGATTAGATGAAGGGATTACTTTTACTGAATTCTCTTATATGATCATGCAGGCAATGGACTTCTATTACTTACATGAAAATAAAGGCTGTAACTTACAGGTTGCTGGTCAGGACCAGTGGGGTAATATTACTGCAGGTATTGAATTAATTAGAAAGAAGACTGGTGATGAAGCATATGGATTCACTATGCCTTTACTTACTAAGAGCGATGGTACTAAGTTTGGTAAATCAGAAGGAAATGCAATCTGGCTAGATAGAGAAAAGACTTCACCATATGAAATGTATCAGTTCTTCATCAACAGTGAAGATAGCAAGGTTATTGATTACTTAAAATACCTCACTTTCTTATCTAAAGAAGAAATTGAAGCATTAGAAGAATCAAATAAGAATGAACCACACTTAAGAAAAGCACACAAAGCACTTGCGAAAGAAGTTATTACTTTCATTCATGGTGCAGATGCTTATGAAGAAGCTGTCAGCATTTCTGAAAAGTTATTCAGTGGTGATATCAAGAGCATGACTTATGAACAGGTTAAACAGTGTTTCAATGGTGTACCAAGTATTGATGTCACTGAAGATGAACAGATCTTAAATGTATTAGTAAAAGCAGGTGCTGCTTCTAGTAATCGTGAAGCAAGACAGTTCGTAAAAGGTGGAAGTGTTCTTGTAAATGGTGAAAAGGTCACTGATGAAAAGTTTGTTGTATCAAAAGACAATGCGTTTGGTGGTAAGGTGACTGTTATTAGAAGAGGCAAGAAGAAGTACTTCGTTATTAATCATATCTAAGCAGACAATAGTCTGCTTTTTTTAGGAAGGATGTGAGTAGATGGATGGTATTATTTTAATTAATAAACCACAGGGTATGACAAGTCATGATGTCGTTAATCGTGTGAGACGTATTATGCATACTAAAAAAGTAGGACATTGTGGGACTCTTGACCCTATGGCGACTGGTGTTTTAGTTGTTGGTATTAATAAAGCCACTAAAGCAATGCAGTTTTTGATGAGTGAAGAAAAAGAATATCGTGCTACACTTAAACTTGGCAGTTCGACAGATACATATGATGCTGAAGGAAAGGTTATAGAAACCAAGCCTTTTACTGGTTATGAGAATCTAGAAGAAGTATTATCATCATTTAAAGGAGATTCCATGCAGAAGCCTCCAATGTATTCAGCTATTAAAATTAATGGTAAGAAACTCTATGAATATGCCAGAGAAGGTATAGAAGTAGAAGTTCCAGAAAGGCCAATCACTATTTATAAACTTGATTTAGTCGATGCACATGATGATGAAATAACTATAGATGTTAAGTGCTCTAAAGGAACATATATCCGCTCTTTATGTGTAGATATTGGAAAAGCCTTAGGTTATCCTGCCCATATGACTGCATTAGTAAGAAATCAGTCAGGTCATTTCACTATCGATCAGGCAGTGACACTTGAAGAACTAGAAGAAAATAATGGACCTGTGATGCCATTAGAAGAAGTATTTTCTTTCTATGATTCTATGGTTGTAGATGAAAGAATTGTCATGACTGGTCAGAAAATTAAGAGTGATAAAGATCATAATGTAGCTATTTATTCAAAAAAAGGTAAATTACTTGCGATATATGGACCAGATGGAAAAGGCAATTTGAAGAGCCTCAGGGGGCTTTTCTAATGAAAGTCATAAAAATGGAAGAGGTACATTTAACAGAACCTCTTTCTCTTGCAATTGGCTTTTTTGATGGTTTACATCTTGGTCATATGTCTTTGATTAATGAAGTATTGAAATATAAGGGAGAAACAAAAACAGCTGTTATGAGCTTTGATGTGCATCCTTTATGTGTTTTAAAGGGCGAAAAGAGACAATCAATTATTACTCTAGAAGAGAAAAAAGAACTTCTAGAAGAAATGGGTATTGATTACTTGCTTGTAATTCATTTTACTAAGGAAGTAGCAGCATTAAGTCCACAGGTTTTTATTGACGAATACTTAAATAAGCTTCCTTTAAAAAGGCTAGTATGTGGTTATGATTTCCATTTTGGAAATCATAACAGTGGCAGCATAGAAGACTTAAAGAAACAGTCATTTGAATTGATTGTGAAAAACGCTGTTATGTATAATGAAACAGAAAAAGTATCATCTACTCTTATTAAGAAACTGATGGATCAAGGAATGATTGAAGAAGTCAATACTTTGCTTGATCGACCTTATAAGGTAAAAGGTACTGTCATTCATGGAAAACAGAGAGGTCGTTTGATTGGTTTCCCTACATTGAATATCGATTATGGTATGAAATACTTACCTAAAAGAGGGGTATACGGTACAATTGTAGAAATCAATCATCAATATTATATAGGTATGGCAAATATTGGGATGAATCCTACATTCAATGATATTAATCGTCTTTCATTAGAAGTCAACGTCTTTGATTTTGATGAAGATGTGTATGGTAAAGAAGTAGAGGTTACTTTCTGTTTATATAAGCGTGAAGAAACTGTATTTAATGGATTAGAAGGACTAAAAACACAATTAACAGAAGACAGAAAATATTTAAGTCAGGTCATGAAAAAGTATTTGACTTTATTTAAAAATAATGTAAAATAGTCATTGCAACAATGTCTAGGATATTTGTACCTCTTACATCTAGCTTGGATATTGCGAAGAATATAATTTAGGAGGAAAACATAATGTTAACTAAAGAAGAAAAAGCTAAGATCATGGCTGAATATGGTCGCGTAGAAAAGGATACTGGTTCTCCAGAAGTTCAGATCGCATTATTAACTGCTGATATCAACAAGTTAAACGGTCACTTCAAACAGCATCCAAAGGATAATCATTCTAACAGAGGTCTTTTAAAGAAGATCGGTAAGAGAAGAGACTTATTAAAGTATCTTAAGAAAGAAGATCTTGACAGATATACAACTTTAACTGATAAGTTAGGATTAAGAAGATAAGAAACAAAAGCCCTATGGGGCTTTTTTTCATGTCTCTATCAAATAATTGTTTGTGTAATAGTTGATTTATGATATAATTTTGAAGAATATGAGGTGAATTTATGGCAAAACAAATTTTTAGTATGGATTTCTATGGTAAGAAAATCCAGGTTGAAGTCGGTGAAATGGCTAAACAGGCAAACGGCTCTTGTTTAGTAAGATATGATGATACAGTCGTTCTTTCTACAGCATGTGCTGGGAAAGAACCAAAAGATGTAGATTTCTTCCCATTAACAGTAACTTATGAAGAAAAACTATATTCTGTAGGTAAGATTCCAGGTGGATTCTTAAAGCGTGAAGGCCGTCCTAGTGAACATGGTACACTAACTGCAAGAATGATTGACAGACCTATCCGTCCATTATTCGCGGATGGTTTCAGAAATGAAGTACAGGTTGTTAATACTGTACTATCAGTTGATCAGGAAGCAACTCCAGAAATGGCAGCAATGCTTGGTGCATCAATTGCATTATGTATTTCTGATATTCCATTCAATGGTCCAATTGCAGGTGTTAACGTAGGTTTAATTGATGGTGAGTTTACTGTCAACGCAGGACCTGAAGATATGGCTAGAAGTGAAATCAATCTTGAAGTAGCAGGTACAAAGGATGCTATTAACATGGTTGAAGCAGATGCAAAAGAAGTAGATGAAGAAACAATGCTGAATGCACTGATGTTCGGTCATGAAAAGATTAAGGAATTAATCGCTTTCCAGGAACAGATTGTAGAAGCTGTTGGTAAGGAAAAGATTGATGTTCCACTATTTGCATTAGATGAAAACATTGTGTCTAGCGTAGAAGCTATGGCTAAGGAAGAAATGATCAAGGCTATTTCTATTCCTGGTAAGCTTGAAAGATATGCTGCTATTGATGAATTAGATGCTAAGGTTGTAGAATCTTTTGAAGAAAAAGAATATGCAACTGTTGAAGAACATGATAAGACAATTAAACAGGTTAAGATGGTTCTTGGTGATCTTGAAAAAGAAGAAGTAAGACGTTTGATTACTGAAGAAAAGGTAAGACCTGATGGTCGTAAAGTAGATGAAGTACGTCCATTAGATGCACAGGTAGATTTATTGCCACGTGTACATGGTTCAGCTATGTTCACTCGTGGTGAAACTCAGGTATTATCTGCCTGCACACTTGGTGCATTAGGTGAAGTACAGAAGATTGATGGTCTTGGAATGGAAGACCAGAAACGTTTCATGCATCACTATAACTTCCCACCATATTGTGTAGGTGAAACAGGAAGAATGGGTTCTCCAGGTAGAAGAGAAATTGGTCATGGTGCTTTAGGTGAAAGAGCCTTAAGACAGGTTATTCCTTCTGAAACAGAATTCCCATATACAATCAGAGTTGTTGCTGAAGTATTAGAATCTAACGGTTCTTCTTCACAGGCTTCCATTTGTGCATCAACTATGGCTTTAATGGCTGCAGGAGTTCCAATTAGTAATCCAGTGGCTGGTGTCGCTATGGGTCTTGTTAAAAAAGGCGAAAACTATACAATCTTAACTGATATCCAGGGTATGGAAGACCATCTTGGTGATATGGATTTCAAGGTTGCAGGTACAAAGAACGGTATCTGTGCATTACAGATGGATATCAAGATTGATGGTATTACTAAAGAAATTTTACAGGAAGCATTAGCTCAGGCAAAGGTTGCAAGAGGACAGATCATGGACTGCATGATGTCAGCAATTAGTGAACCTAGAGATCACTTAAGTCCATATGCTCCTAAGGTTGCTATGATGAAGATTGAACCTGAACAGATTAAAGATGTAATCGGTAAGGGTGGAGATATGATCAATAAGATTATTGCTGAAAGCGATAATGTTAAGATTGATATTGATGATGAAGGTAATGTTACTATCTATCATTACTCTCAGGATGCGATTGACCATGCAATGGGTATGATCAAGGATTTAACTAGAAAAGTAGAAGTAGGCGAAATCTTTGATGGTAAGGCTGTAAGAGTTGAAGAAAAGTATGCATTTATTGAATTATTCCCTGGTACAAATGGATTCTTACATGTAAAAGATGTTGCTTGGGATAGAACAAATAAAGTTGGCGATGTAATCAAGCTTGGCGATACAGTAAAGGTTAAAGTAACTCAGATTACTGATAAGGGTGTGAATGTTTCTAGAAAAGCATTATTACCAAAACCAATCGTTAAACATGAAGCACCTGCTGAGGAAAAGAAATAATGAAAATTATTCTTGCTAGTACTTCTCCTAGACGAAAAGAACTGCTTGAAAGAGAAGGCATTGATTTTATTATCGATGCCTCCTCTATTACTGAATATCTTGATTCTTCTCTAGAAATAGAAGAAAGACTTAAAAAACTCGCATATGATAAAGGTGTTTCTATTCATGAGAAATATCCTGATGATGTTGTAATTAGTGCTGATACAACAATTTATCATAATGGAAAGGTTATTGGTAAAGCTCACAGTGCTCATGAAGCAAGAGAAATTCTTGTATCATTAAGTAGTGATACACATAGTGTGTTTACATCAGTGGCTGTATTCTATAAAGATCAGGTTTGTACATTTGTAGATGAAACAAAAGTTACATTCAAGAATATCAATGATATGATTGATGATTATCTTTCTATTGATGAATGGAAGGGTAAAGCTGGCGCTTATGCGATTCAGGGTGTTGCAGGAAAATTCATTGAAGAAGTGCAGGGAGATATTGATAACGTCATTGGGCTCCCTGTGAAGCATGTAATAGAAGTCATTGAAACAATGAACGAGAAGCCATTATAGGCTTCTTTTTTTTGTACCTATGTGTAAGCGCTTCATATTTATATTGAAAACGCTAACAGTTTAATTTATAATAGAGGGTGGGATTTACATAAGGAGGAAATATCATGAATTCAAAAGTTAAAAAAATTGCGCTATTATCTGGCGGAGGAGATTGTCCAGGCTTAAATGCGGTAATCAGAACAATCACTAAGATTGCGATTGAAAAATATAATTGGGAAGTCATTGGCTTTGTATATGGTTATCGTGGATTGTATAATAATAATTATGTAGAATTAACTGTAGACAAGGTAGAGGATATATATAAGGAAGGCGGAACTATTCTTTATAGTTCTAACAAAGATAACCTATTCGATTATCTTGTAGATGATGGAAATGGTGGAAAAGTAAGAAAAGACGTCAGTGATGTAGGTGTAGAAAATCTTAAGAAAGATGGTGTTGATGTATTAGTTGTATTAGGTGGCGATGGTACATTAACAAGTGCTAGAGATTTCAGCAGAAAAGGTGTCAATGTCATTGGTGTACCAAAGACTATGGATAATGATCTTACTTCTACAGATTTAACATATGGTTTCATCAGTGCGATGAGTGTTGGTACTGAATTCATAGATCGTCTTCAGACTACTGCAAAATCACATCATCGTGTCATCTGTTGTGAATTAATGGGTAGAGAAGCTGGATGGATTTCATTATATGCAGGTCTTGCAGGTAATGCAGGTGTTGTATTAATTCCTGAAATTCCATTTACTATTGAAAATATTGCGAATGCAGTTAAGAAACGTGATGAAGCAGGCCTTCCATATACTGTTATTGCGGTAGCTGAAGGTGCTAAGTATGCAGATGGTACAAAATCAATTGGTAAGATTGTAGAAGATTCACCAGACCCAATTCGTTATTCAGGACTAGCTGCAAAGGTGGCTGATGATCTAGAAAAGGTGATTCCTAATCATGAAGTACGTTCTGTTAACCCAGGTCATATTATCCGTGGTGGTGATATTGATGCTTATGACAGAATCTTATCTATTAGATTTGGCAATAAGGCATGTTCTATGATTGATGAGGGCTTATTTGGAAATGTTGTATCATTAAAGGGTGGCAACATGGAATATACTTCACTTGAAGAAGTAATCGGTGATGCGAAGTTTGGTAAGCAGAAGCTTGTTGATCCAAATGGAGATCTTGTTCAGGCTGCTAAGGCTATGGGCGTATCATTTGGTGATGAATAATAAGACAAAAACCTTACATTTTGTAAGGTTTTTTAATTATGTTGACAGATAGTCTAATTTTGATAAAATGGAAACTCAAGGAGGCAAACATGATAGAAGAACTTATTGAAGAAGGCCAGTATCAAGTCGCATTAAGTCGTTTGACAGATATGGATGACGAGATGACTAGATATTATCGTCTTGTATGCTTGAATGCATTAGAAGATTATCAAAGATGTATGCAGGAAGGGGCCGTTGCGAAAATGCAGGCCAATAACACTTATTATGAAGTGACTGCTTTATATTTAAATGCTTTAAAAGAACTTGAAGAATATGAACAGGCAATTAATATTCTTATTGAAGAATTATCCATGCCTTATATCCCTCAGCAGTATGAAAACTTATTCAATGCAGTTTATGATGAAATTATTCTTATGAAACAGGAAAAGAATTACCAGCTAGAAAACAAGAGTACCATTATGTCTGCACAGGAAATTGGACGTCTGCTTGATAGAGATGAAGTGAATGATGATTTAATTTATATGGCCCTTGATCAATTACAGCAGTTAAACATCCGTATGATCATGCCTGAAGTAGCAAGATTTTTAAAAAATCCTCATAAGTCATCTTTTGCGAAGACACTTATTATGGAAATCTTGATTGATCAACAGGTGGATGAGGAATTCACTGTAGTGAAAGGTGATGAAACATATTACTTTAATGGCTCTTATAGTCCTTTAGTATTAGAAAGAGAATGTTATACATTGATTGGTAAATCTCTTTCAAGAGTATTAGAAGATGATAATCCTACGCTTCTCTCACAATGTCTCGATTATCTGGAATATTATCTTTATACTATTTATCCTAAGGATATTATGCCAGAAGACTGTGATCTAGTAGCAGCAACACTACACTATTACGTTGCAACATTACAGAATATGCCAGTCGATCCATCTGATATAGAAATTGACTACAATTGCGATTTATCAGATGTAGAAAAAGAAATATTAGCACTCAAACAATTAGAGTGTTAAATTGTTGCATTGCATGAATCTTTCATGTATAATAGCAATTGCAAATAGTAAAGGAGATTAAGAAATGAATACAGAAGTTAAAAAACTTGAGAAATCAATGGTTGAAATCAAAGCCGTTTTCGATACAGAAGAATGGGCAACAGCTCAGGAAAAGGCTTTAAATAAGTTAGCTGGTTCAGTTAAGTTAGATGGTTTCAGAAAGGGACATGCTCCAAAGAATTTAATCAAAGCTAAGATTGGTGCTAAGGCATTAAGAGAACAGGCTGTTGAAGAAATCTTAAGCGAAAACTATGCTAAGATCTTCGTTGACAACAATGTAACTCCAGTTGCTCAGCCAACTGCAAACATTGTTAAGTCTACTGAAACTGAATTAGAAGTAACTTTCACTTGTCCAGTTAAACCTGAATTCGAATTAGGTGAATACAAAGGATTAGAAGTTAAGAAGGCTCAGGTAAGAGTAACTAAGAAAGATGTTGAAGAAAGATTAAATGACTACCAGAAGCAGTTCGCTGAATTAGTAGTTAAAGAAGAAGGAACAGTTGAAGAAGGCGATACAGCTGTTATCGATTATGAAGGTTTCAAAGATGGTGTTGCTTTTGAAGGCGGAAAAGCAGAAAACTATTCACTTGAAATCGGTTCTCACTCATTCATCCCTGGATTTGAAGAAGGTCTAGTTGGTATGGCTGCTGGTGAAGAAAAAGAAATCAACTTAACTTTCCCTAAAGAATATCATGCAGCTGATTTAGCAGGTGCTGAAGTAGTATTCAAGGTTAAGGTTCATGAAATCAAAGCTAAGGTTTTACCTGAAATTGATGATGAATTAGCTAAAGATGTTAACATCGAAGGTGTTGAAACATTAGAACAGTTACAGGAAAAGATTAAAGATCAGATCAGAACTATGAAGAAGGCTGAAGCTGAAAATAAGTTCAATGAAGAAGTAATCAAAGCTGTTGTTGCTAACAATACAATTGATGTACCAGATGCAATGGTTGATAGCGAAGTTATGAACATCATTAACGAAATCAACCAGAACTTATCTCAGCAGGGATTAAACATTGAATTATACACTAAGATGACTGGTAAGACAATGGATGATATCAAAGCTGACGTAAGAGATCAGGCTGAAGAAAGAGTTAAGTTAAACTTAATCCTTGATGAAATCGTTAAGGCAGAAAACATTGAAGTGACTGATGCAGAAATGGAAGATGAAATGAAAGAAATCGCTACATACTACAACATGCCACTTGAAGAAGTTAAGAAGGTTCTTGGTGGTCAGGAATATGTAGTAAAGGGTGATTTAACTCACAGAAAGGCTCTTCAGTTAATTAAAGATAATGTGAAATAAGACGCCTATGCGTCTTATTTTTTCTAAGAAAGGAGAAATAGGTTATGGAAAATTTAAATGTAACAGTTGATCTTCCTGTTATTTGTACGCGTGGTATGCTTGTATTTCCAGGACATGAATTGTCTTTGGATGTAGGACGCACATTTTCCTTAAATGCAATGGATTTAGCCGTAAGTCAGCATGATTCTAATATTGTATTAGTCTCACAGATCCATCCTTTAGAAGAAGAAATCAATTTTGACATGGTATATCACCATGCCACACTTTGTAAGATTACAAAACGTATTAAGAAAGATAACCATGGAACAATCAAACTTACTGTAGTAGGTGAGAAGCGTGTTGAATTAGAATCACTTTATACTGAAGGTGAATGCTATTATGCAAAGGTGCGCTATTTAGAAGATATTCATGGTGATCCTAATGAAGAAACTGCGCTAGTACGTAAGTTGACTGAACAGATGCAGTCAATGAATGGGGCTAGTCAGTTGTTACCTAGAGAATTAATTTCAAATATTACTCATGGTTTATCAGCAAGTGAACTTGCTGATACTATTGGTCATTATATTAATTCTGATTTAGTAGAAAGAGAAAAGATTTTGGCTGAACCAGATATTAATAAACGTCTTTTGTTAGTTCTTGCATCTATGCAGAAGGAAAAGGCTATTAATGAAATTGAAAATTCTATTAATAATCGTGTTAAGAAGAGTATTGATGAAAACCAGAAAGAATTCTATTTAAGAGAAAAGCTTAAGGCAATTAAAGAAGAATTAGGTGATGCACCTAATGGTGAGGATGAAGTTGAAAGATTCCGTTCTATGATTAAGGATAATCCTTATCCACAGAATGTAAAAGACAAGTTAACTGAAGAGTTAGCACGTTATGAAATGATGCCTTCTACTTCACCAGAAGCTAATGTCGTACGTACTTATCTTGACTGGATGACTAAGCTTCCTTGGTTTGAAATGACTGAAGATAATCAGGATATTACTAAGGTAGAAAAAATTCTTGATGAAGACCATTTCGGTTTAAAGAAACCTAAAGAAAGAATTGTAGAACAGCTTGCTGTTAAACAGATGACTCAGTCTTTAAAGGCACCTATTATTTGTTTAGTAGGTCCACCAGGTGTTGGTAAGACTTCTATTTCTAAGTCTATTGCACGTGCTTTAGATCGTAAGTTTGTTAAAATTTCTTTAGGTGGTGTGACTGATGAATCAGAAATCAGAGGTCATCGTAGAACTTATTTAGGTTCTATGCCAGGTCGTATTATTCAGGGTATGAAAAAAGCAGGTGTCATGAATCCTGTCTTCTTATTAGATGAAATTGATAAGATGGCAAGTGATTATAAGGGTGATCCTACAAGTGCTATGCTTGAAGTATTAGATCCTGAACAGAATTCTATGTTCTCAGATAACTATATTGAAGAACCCTATGATTTATCACAGGTTTTATTTATTGCAACAGCAAATGATCTAGGTGGTATTCCTGAACCATTACGTGATAGATTAGAAATCATTGAACTATCTTCATATACAGAACAAGAAAAATTAATGATTGCGAAAGATCATTTAATTAAGAAAGAACTTAAGAATCATGGTTTGACTGATGAACAGTTAACTATTACTGATGATGCGTTAATGTATATTATTAGACACTATACACGTGAAGCAGGTGTACGTCAGTTAGAAAGATTAATTGCAGCAATCTGTAGAAAATCAGTATTGAAGATTCTTAAGAAAACAACTGATCATGTTGCTGTGGAAGTAAACGACTTAGAAGAATTATTAGGTAAAGCACCTTTTGACCATACAAAGAAACAGCCTAAACCTCAGGTAGGTGTAGTCACTGGTCTAGCATGGACACAGTTTGGTGGAGATATTCTTCCAATTGAAGTCAATCACTTCAAAGGCAGTGGTAAATTCATCGTCACTGGTCAACTTGGTGATGTCATGAAAGAATCTGCTTCAATTGCGTTAGACTATCTTAAGGCACATGCTGATAAGTATAGCTTAAAGGATATTGATTTTGATAAGCAGGATATTCATATTCATGTACCTGAAGGTGCAGTAAAGAAGGATGGTCCTAGTGCTGGAGTCACTTTAACAACTGCTATCTATTCAGCTTTCACACAAAAGCCTGTACGTGATGATGTCGCAATGACAGGTGAAGTGACATTAACAGGTAATGTATTACCAATTGGTGGCTTAAAAGAAAAGTCTATTTCTGCACATCGTTCTGGTATTCATACAATTATTATTCCTAAGGATAATGCGAAAGATATTGATGATATTCCAGAATCTGTAAGAAATGATTTAACTATCATCACAGCAGATCATATTGATACTGTTTTAGAAAATGCGTTGGTAAAGTAATATGTATACAATTAAAAAAGCCGAATTCATGTTATGTGCAGCCTGGTCTAGTCAGTGGCCAGATGAATCATTACCTGAAGTAGTGATGGCTGGACGCTCAAATGTAGGTAAATCAAGTTTTATCAATACAGTAACCAATGTGCAGGGACTTGCAAAGGTCAGTTCAACTCCTGGTAAAACACGTACTCTTAATTTCTTTAATATTAATGATGAAATAAGACTTGTTGATGTACCAGGATATGGCTATGCAAAGGTACCAAAGAAGATGTTAGAGCAGTTCTCAGAAATGATTGACAATTACTTACGTAATAGAAAGAATCTAAAAGCGATGATTCTTATTGTGGATTATCGTCATAAACCTAAAGATGATGATGTAACAATGTATGATTATGCCAAGCATTTTGGTATTCCTGTTATTGTTGTTGCAACTAAAGAAGATAAGCTAAAACGTAATGAACTTGTTAAAAATGAGAAGCTGATTAAAGAAACATTGGATTTTGATCCAAGTGACCACTTTGTCCGTTTTTCTAGCTTAAAGAAAAAAGGTGTCAGAGAAGTCTGGGATTGTATCTTAGAATTATGCGAAGAGAGATCATAACATCTCTCTTTTTTCTTTCTTCACAAACGTCTTATTTTAGTATATAATGTGTCGCAAGAAGGGAGTTTTTTGATGATTAAGATTTTATTATGCTGTGCATCAGGGATGAGTACAAGCTTACTTGTAGAAAAGATGAAAAGAGCAGCGACTAAGCAGAATGTCGAAGCTGAAATTTGGGCAGTGAATGCTGAAAATACAGATTTAAAGGATGTAGAAGCTGATATTATTTTCCTTGGACCACAGGTTCGTTATGCAAAGGAAGAAATTCAGAAAACTGTTGGTTCTATTCCAGTATATATGATTGGTATGAAGGACTATGGTATGATGAATGGTGATTCAGTTCTTGCCCAGGCTTTAGAATATCTAGGTAAATAAGTTTAGAATATCTAGGTAAATAAGTTCATTGACTTATAGTAAAGCCTTTGGTAGAATAATAACAAGCGTTGAAGAGGAGGAGTACAGTTATTCTTCTTAAAGAGACCTCTTGGCTGGTGTGAAAGAGGAGAGTGAAGACTGGAAGGTAGCCTTGGAGCATATTTGGTGAATGAAGTAGCCAAATACGTAATACTGCGTTAAAGTAAAGAGACATACAGAGTATGTGAAATAAGGTGGTACCACGATATAAGTCGTCCTTATGCACATGCTCTTTTTTATTTAAGGAGGAATTATGGAATACAGAACACCGATATTGGTTGCTTTTACTCTATTTATAATCACATTATGTTATTTCTATTATAAGAAAACAAAAGCAATCAAAGACAAACAGATGGAAGAAACGTTACGATTTGCGGATTTCAAAGATGAAAACAAGCATTTCACATCAGAAAAATTTGATGCATGCAGTGATAAGGATTTAGTCAATTTAATTGTTGCACTTATTGGTGATTTAGAAGATGAAGATGAAAACTTCCTAGATAAATTAAATATGGAAGAAAGAACTGTCTATGGTATCAGTCAGTTAAATGAATGTGTAAGTACTACTAAAACAATTAGATCTTTCTTTGAAACACCTGCTTATTCAGTATATGCGGATGAATTAGAAACTTATTTCAATAATGTGCGTGAACCGCAGATTGCAGAATTAGTAAAAAGTGCAAGAAGATTGAATGAAATCATGGAAAATGGTGAAGAAGATGAAGATATGGGTGATTATTCTTCTTATAATTTCTCAGACTTCACACATGAATATATTACTATGATTGCAGGTACTGATTTTATGCCAAAGTTAACTAAGTATATTAGAGAACATAAAGAATCATTTATTGAGGGGGACGAAACAAATGAAGAAAGAGTTACCAACTAAATATGACCATTTAGCTGTAGAAAAAGGTAAATATCAGCAGTGGTTAGATAAGGAATACTTTAAAGCAGGTGATTTAACAAAGAAGCCTTATAGTATTGTTATTCCACCACCAAATGTAACTGGTAAATTACATTTAGGACATGCATGGGACACTACTATGCAGGATATGATTATCCGTTATAAGAGAATGCAGGGTTATGATGCATTATGGTTACCAGGTATGGACCATGCTGGACTTGCAACTCAGGCTAAGGTAGAAGCTAGACTTAGAGAACAGGGTATTTCTCGTTATGATTTAGGTAGAGAAAAGCTTGTTGATAAGATCTGGGAATGGAAAGAAGAATACGCAGATATCATTCGTGCACAGTGGGCTAAATTAGGTTTATCACTTGATTATTCAAAGGAAAGATTTACTTTTGATGAAGGTTTATCAGATGCTGTTAGGGAAGTCTTTGTTAGATTATATGAAAAGGGATTAATCTACCAGGGTGAAAAGATCATTAACTGGGACCCAGTACAAAGAACTGCATTATCAAATATCGAAGTATATCATGAAGATATTGAAGGTCATATGTACTACTTCAATTATCATATTGTTGGTTCTGATGATATTTTAGTCATTGCCACTACACGTCCAGAAACAATGTTTGCTGACCAGGCAATTTTCGTACATCCTGATGATGAAAGATATAAGAAATATGTTGGTATGAAAGCAATCAACCCTGCTAATGGTGATGAATTACCAATTATGGCTGATAGCTATATTGATCTTGATTTTGGTACTGCTGTTATGAAATGTACACCAGCACATGACCCAAATGACTTCCAGCTAGCAAAAAAGTACAATCTTCCAATGCCTAAGTGTATGAATGAAGATGGTACTATGAATGATTTAGCTGGTAAATATAAAGGAATGGATCGTTTTGAATGCCGTGAAGCTTTATTAAAGGATTTTGAAGCAGCAGGTGTTGTAGATCATATTGAAACTATTGTGCATTCAGTGGGTCACTCAGAACGTTCTCATGCGATTGTAGAACCTTATTTATCTAAGCAGTGGTTTGTAAAGATGAAGCCATTAGCTGAAAATGCATTAAAGAATCAGAAAACTGATGATAGAGTAGATTTCGTTCCAGAAAGATTTGAAAAGACATTCTCTAACTGGATGAACAACATTGAAGACTGGTGTATTTCACGTCAGGTATGGTGGGGACATCGTATTCCTGCATGGTACAACAATGAAACAGGTGAATTATATGTAGGTAGAGAAGCACCTAAAGACGTAGAAAACTGGACTCAGGATGAAGATGTTCTTGATACATGGTTCTCAAGTGCTTTATGGCCATTCTCAACTATGGGCTGGCCTAATACAGAAGATCCAATGTATAAGAGATATTTCCCAACTGATACATTAGTTACTGGTTATGATATTATCTTCTTCTGGGTAAGCCGTATGATGTTCCAGTCAATCGAATTTACTGGTAGAAGACCATTCAAGAATGTTTTAATTCATGGTTTAATCAGAGATGAACAGGGTCGTAAGATGTCGAAATCATTAGGTAATGGTGTTGACCCAATGGATGTTATTGATGAATATGGAGCTGACTCATTAAGATGGTTCTTATTAAATAACTCTTCACCAGGAGCTGATATGCGTTATGTACCAGCTAAATTAAAATCTACTTGGAACTTCATTAACAAGATCTGGAACAGTGCACGTTATGTATTAATGAACATTGATGAAGATCAAAAGTTAGAAGAATTAGATTATGCAACACTTAACTTAGCTGATAAGTGGATCTTGAATAGATTAAATGAAGTAATCAGAAGTGTTGATGAAAACATGGATAAGTTTGAATTTATCAATGTAGGAACTGAATTATATCGTTTCATCTGGGATGATTTCTGTTCTTGGTATATCGAATTATCTAAACTTCATTTAACAGGTGATGATGAAGTTGCTAAGAAATCTGCATTAAACACACTTGTTTATGTATTAAATACTATTGTTAGATTATTACATCCAATCATGCCATTCGTTACTGAAGAAATCTATCAGGCTATTCCACATAATGAAGAATCTATCGTTATTTCTAAATGGCCAGAAGTAAATCCAGAATATGATAATGACACAATCAATGATCAGTTTGCTTATTTAATTGATATTATCAAGGGCGTAAGAGAAATCAGACATACTTATGTTATCAAGAATAGTATTGAAGTTGATTATACAATCACTACTAAACAGGATGATCTTGAAGCATTATTAAAGGAAATTGCACCTTATGTCAGCAAACTGGTTAACGCAACTTGTGTAGGATATAATGTTCCAACAAGTAAGAATAATGCGACTGAAGTAATCAAGGGTGGTAATACACTTAATATTGATTTAGGTCAGTATATTGATATGGAAGCTGAAAAGGCAAAGGTTGAAAAAGAAATCAAGAAGCTTGAAGGTGAAATCAAGCGTGGTGAAGGTATGTTATCTAACCCTAATTTCACATCTAAAGCGCCAGCTGCAAAAGTAGAAGCAGAAAAAGCTAAATTAGAAGATTATCGTTCTAAATATGCTGCAGCAAAAGAAAAACTTGCTAAGATGAACTAATCAAAAATCCCCATTTTGGGGATTTTTTTTAAGTAATTTCATTTTTTTAGACGTATAGATATAGTAGAGGGGGCAGAAAGGAGTAAAGATGTACGAACTATCTACGAAAAGACAACAGCAGATTAATGGTGGAAGTGTTATGTATCGTATTATATATGCACTTCTAGGTATTGCTGGCATGAAATTGTTGAGAGCATCTTTGAGTCATCTAAGAGGTGGAAGAGTAATAAGGATGAAATAGTTCATTTGTCTCATTTACAATATTTTAGAAAGGAGTAAATATGTACGAATTATCCGTTAGTAGCCAGGAACAGATCTGTGGTGGTAGTGCATTGACATATATTATTTATGCATTACTAGGAGTTGCTGGATTAAAACTACTTAGATCTGCTAAGGGTCGACTCAGATTAGGTCGTCTTATCACATTAGAATGGGGAAAATAAGAAGAGAAGGGTGCGAAACGCACCCTTATTTATAAGGAAGTGAAGGAAAATGGAAACAGTTGATAGAGAAGTAAGAATTGAGATAGATATAGTTGAATGTATATTTACGATAAATGGATTAAGCATACAAAGAGTGGATGTATTAGAAAATATTGAGAAATTAGAGAAACAATTATTCAGACAAAAGAGACGATTATCAAGAAAAGAACAAAATTCTAATAATAGTAAAGAAACTTTAGAGAAGATACAGAAAATAGAGAATAAATTGGATAATGTCTATAATGATTATATGAATAAATGCATTAGTGTAGTGATAAAAAGTAATCCGACTTGTGTCGTGATTGTTGAGAATAATCAAAAGTTTTTACAAAAATATTATGAGTTTGTAATAAGAATGAAAGTAAGATGTAAAATGCATGGAATTGAATTCAAGGTGTTAAATACATATACTTAAAAGGCAAATATGAGGTGAAATTTATGATCAAGGGACTTGAACAGTCTTCTCAACCAAGAGAAAAAGCACTCTTAAACGGTATAGAATCATTGACGGATGAAGAACTACTTGCATTATTATTAAGAACAGGTAATAAGGAGCAGTCAGTTTTAGATTTATCTTCTACAATATTAAGAGAAATACAGGGAATGAGTGGATTTCATTCTATTACTTTTGCAAAGCTATTATCTTTTAAGGGAATCAATAAAGCCAAAGCGATAGGGATTATGGCTGCTTTAGAATTTTCTAAGAGAATTAATATGCATACAGATATGAATGAGATATATGATAATCCAGCTAAAGTTTTCTATCATTTAGAAAACAAGATGTCCCATTTATCGCAGGAACATTTTTTGATTATGATTTTAGACAATCATAATCGTTTGATTGCGGAAAAGACATTATTTGTGGGAAGTGTCAATATGTCCATTGTTTCTGCAAGAGAAATATTCAGAGAAGCACTTGCTTTTAATGGGGTTAGTATCATTTGTGTACATAATCATCCTTCAGGGGATGCGCATCCTTCTAGTGAAGATATTAATATGACACAAAAACTTATAGAACTAGGAAAAATGATGAATGTAGATATAGTGGATCATATCATTATTGGAAGAAATCAATATTATAGTTTTAAAGCAGAGAGGGTCTGTTCTTCAATCTGATAACTGTTTTTCCTTATGATTGCATTTTTCAAAAAGAGATATTATAATGTATTCACCGAGGTGATGTCATTGTATAAAAAGAAGAAAAACAAGCATACAAGAAGAATGATCGTAATCACTGTTGTGTTGATTGTGACATCTGTATATGCTCTTGTATCAGGTATTACAGAACTGCCATTTTCAAGCGTATTTCAGGATACAATCGCAAATGCTGAATATTATGTTATCAAGGCACCAGTGAATTATGTAAAAAATGTATTTACTGAGTATCATGATCTTAAGCTTGTTTATCGTGAGAATAAGAAATTGAAGCGTTCACTTGATAATTATGCGAGTGAGCTTGCAATGAATGAAGTATTATCAAATGAATTGTCAGAAATGAAGAAGATTACGAACATTGAATCTTTACCTACTGACTATAAAGTTAAATATACAACTATTATTGAAAGAGATGCTGAATCTTGGAGTAATCAGGTGAAGATTAATATGGGAAGTAATTCTCAGATTCAAAAAGGTATGGCTGTTATTACTTCTAAAGGAATGATTGGAACTGTTACTAAAGTAGGTACTATTTCTTCTACTGTGACATTACTTTGTTCAGAAAATAATAGTGTTCAGCTTCCTGTTATGATTGTAGATGGAGAAAATACATATTATGGTTTAGTTAATAGCTATAATGTAAAGTCAGGTACTTATAAGGTTTCTCTCTTGTCAACAGTGGATAAAATTAAGAAAGATTTGAATGTGACTACGAGTGGTTTAGGGGGAAAAGGAAAGTCTCCTAAAGGAATACTAGTAGGTAAGGTTGTAGGATTTAATGAGGGTACTGATGCATCAGGCAAATATGTTACTGTAAAACCTTCAGTTAATTTTGATTCATTGAACTATGTAGCAGTTGTACAGAGGGTAAACTAATATGAAGAATAATCAGATTTTGAAGAATTTCCTGATTATGTTTGTCTGTTATTTGATTGATAGTGTTATTAATTACTTTATTCCTACTAATATCAATCGTTCAGGTCTTACATTTGTTCCATGTATTGGATTACTTATGTTTTCTTTATTAACTATCACAGTTCATGACAAATCCGAAAGATTTTTCTTTAGTGCAGCATGTGGTCTATATTATACTGTTTGTTATTCTAATTCCTTAATGGTCTATATTCTCATCTATTGTGCCATTACATTTGTGAGAACATACATTTATAGAAATGATAACATGACTTGCTTAGAATTCATTGTTTATGCGATTCTTATTGTTACGTTTAAGGAATTTGTTGTTTACTGGCTGATGCTTATTTCACGTTTTACTTATATTGGAGTTATTCAATTTATTACAATGAGATATCTTCCAACATTAGTGATGAATGTAGTATTTGCGCCAATCGTATATCTAGTCTATAAACAATTTGATATTTATATTGAACCAAATGATTTTGATATGAAAGATATTTAAGAGAAGAGAAGGAAAGATTTTCTTCTCTTTTTTATTGTATTTTATTTAATTTTATGTTACTATGTCATGGTGTTTGAAATACACACACTATGGATTCATGGTTCGAGTGCCTTATTGGTGGGCTATGTTAGAAATAGTGGAGGAAAAAACAAAAAGGAGGAAATTACACATGTCAGTAATTTCAATGAAAAAATTATTAGAAGTTGGTGTTCACTTCGGACATCAGACAAAGAGATGGAATCCAAAAATGGCTCCATACATCTTTACATCAAGAAATGGAATCTATATCATTGACTTAAAGAAGTCTTCAGACAAATTAGATGAAGCTTACCAGGCAATGAAAGAAATCGCTGAAAAGGGCGGTAAGGTTTTATTTGTTGGTACTAAGAAACAGGCTCAGGAAGCTGTTCAGACAGAAGCTGAAAGATCTGGTTCTTATTTTGTAAACTCTAGATGGTTAGGTGGAACTTTAACAAACTTCAAGACTATCCAGAAGAGAATCAAGAGACTTATCGAACTTGAAAAGATGGAAGAAGACGGAAGCTTAGAACAGTACACTAAGAAGGAAGCAGTTCTTCTTATGAAGGAAAAAGCTAAGTTAGAAAGAAACCTTGGCGGTATCAAAGAAATGAAGAAGTTACCAAACGCTTTATTCGTAGTTGATCCAAAGGTTGAACACAATGCTGTTGCTGAAGCTAAGATCTTAGGTATCCCAGTATTCGGTATCGTTGATACTAACTGTGATCCTGATGAAGTAGATTACGTAATCCCTGCAAACGATGATGCAATCAGAGCTGTTAAGTTAATCGTTGCTGCTATGGCTGATGCTATCTGCGAAGCTAAGGGTGAACCTACTACTGTAGCATTCGTTAAAGATGAAGAAGAAAAAGAAGTTACAATGAACGATGCAGTTGCAAGCGTTGAAGAAAATAAAAACAACAGAGGACCAAGATATAAGAACGGTCCTAGAAGAAATAAAGCTCCAAGAACTGACAAGACTGAAGCATAATCAAAAGGAGAAAGCATTATGCTTTCTCCTTTTTAATAAAATTTACGGAGGAAAAACAAATGGCAATTAGTGCAAAATTAGTAAAAGAATTACGTGAAAAAACTGGTGCAGGTATGATGGACTGTAAAAAGGCTTTAGATGCAACTAACGGTAACATCGAAGAAGCTTTTGACTGGTTAAGAGAAAAAGGTATCGCAAAGGCAGCTAAGAAGGCTGACAGAATTGCAGCTGAAGGTTTATCTGCATTTGTAATTGATGGTAATAAGGCAGCTTTAGTAGAAGTTAACTCAGAAACTGACTTCGTAGCTAAGAATGCTGAATTCCAGGAATTAGTAAACAATGTTGCAAAGACTATCGTTGCAAATGAACCAGCTGATTTAGATGCAGCTTTAAAGATTGAATTAGATGGTAAAGACCTTGCTACTGCAATCGCAGAAAAATCAGGTAAGATTGGTGAAAAATTATCTTTAAGAAGATTTGTTGTTATGACTAAGGCTGATAACGAAGTATTCGGTGCTTACTCTCATATGGGTGGTAAGATTACTGCTTTAGTTAAGATCGCTGATAGTGATGAAGAAAAGGCTAGAGATGTTGCTATGCATGTAGCTGCAAGTGCTCCTCAGTTCATCGATAGATCAGCTATCCCTGCAGAACATATTGCTAAGGAAACTGAAGTATTAAAGAAACAGGCTTTAGAAGAAAATGCTAAGTCAGCTAAACCAAAACCAGAAAACATCGTAGAAAAGATGATTGCTGGACGTTTAAATAAAGAATTAAAAGCTATCTGCTTAGTTGACCAGGAATTCGTTAAGAACCCTGATTTAACAGTTGCTCAGTTCTTAGGAAACGGTAAAATTGTTGAAATGGCTAGATTCATGGTTGGTGAAGGTATGGAACACAAAGAAGAAGACTTCGCTGCTGAAGTAGCTGCTCAGATGGCTGCTGCTAAAAAATAATTATGATTCTTAGAAGAAGTACGAATAGTACTTCTTTTTTTACTATTTTCTTATAATAATAAATCCATTGCACAATAATCAATTACGTGTTATTATCTGAATTGTATTTTTTGTATACAAATGAGGAGGAAATATGAGTAAAGATCAAACTAGTATGTCAGAAGAACTTTTCAAATTAGACGGAAAGCCTTCTACATCACAAGCTTTACCTTTAGCACTTCAGCACGTTGTGGCCATGGTTGTCGGATGTGTTGCACCTGCTATTATTATTTCAGGAGTTGCAGGACTTTCAGCAAGCGATTCAGTTATTCTGATTCAGGCTGCACTTACAATGTCTGCTATCTCTACATTATTTCAGGTTTTTCCGTTATTAAGAGGGAAAAAACTTGCAATTGGGGCAGGATTACCTGTTATTATGGGTATTAGTTTTGCCTATTTACCTACTATGCAGGCAATTGCTGGTGAATTTGATATTGCAACTATTTTAGGTGCACAGATTGCTGGTGGTATTGTTGCTGTTATTGTAGGACTATTTGTAAAGAAGATTAGAAAATTCTTTCCGCCACTTATTACTGGTACAGTAGTATTCTCAATCGGTTTATCATTGTATCCTACAGCTATTAATTATATGGCTGGTGGTGCAGCTTCTAAAAATTATGGTTCTTGGCAGAACTGGCTTATTGCTTTTATTACATTAGCTGTTGTTACTTTCTTGAATCATTATGGTAAAGGAATTTTAAAACTAGCTTCTATTTTAATTGGTATTATTGTTGGTTATATTATTGCTCTCTGCTTTGGTATGATCAATTTCTCAGCTGTCGCAAATGCATCATGGTTTGCTTTGCCACAGTTCATGCATTTTGGTGTGAAGTTTAATCCAGCAGCATGTGTGGCAATTGCGGTATTATTCGCGATTAACTCTATTCAGGCAATTGGTGATTTCTCAGCTACTACTACAGGTGGGATGGATCGTATGCCTACTGATGAAGAACTAAATGGTGGTATTGTTGCTTATGGTTTAACTAATATCTTCTGTGCATTCTTTGGTGGTTTACCAACTGCAACTTATAGTCAGAATGTTGGTATTGTTGGTTCAACAAAAGTTGTATCTAAAAAGGTATTTGGAATTGCAGCTAGTATTATTTTAGTTGCAGGTCTTATTCCTAAGTTTTCATCACTTTTAACTACAATTCCTTATTGTGTTCTTGGTGGTGCTACAGTTTCTGTATTTGCATCTATTGCGATGACAGGTATTAAATTAATTGCATCTCATCCAATGGATTTCAGAAATACTACAGTTGTTGGTTTAGCTGTTGCACTTGGTATGGGTGTTACTCAGGCAAATGCAGCACTTGCATCATTCCCATCTTGGGTGACAACTATCTTTGGTAAGTCTCCAGTAGTCCTTGCTACTATTACAGCTATTATTTTAAACTTAATCTTACCAAAAAATACTAATTCATAGTATAAATGCTTCCTGATTATTTAATCAGGAAGTTTTTGCTTGTGGAGTAAGTTTTGTGGTATCAGTTCGTTGTTGACTAAAAACTTAATTCTATTTATAATTAATTTGTAGATTTTACAGAAGGAGATCCATATGAATTATAAAAGAGTTTTATTAAAAATAAGTGGTGAAGCTTTGGCTGGTGATCAGGGCTTTGGCATTAATCCTATTGTAGTTAAAGACATTGCACAGCAGATCAAAGATGCAAAAGATCTAGGTGTTGAAATTGCGATTGTTTGCGGTGGCGGTAATATCTGGAGAGGTAAGACTGGCGCCGATATGGGTATGGAAAGAGCAAGTGCAGATTACATGGGTATGCTTGCAACTGTTATGAACGGTCTTGCTTTACAGAATGCTTTAGAATCAATTGGTCTTGAAACACGTGTTATGACTGCTATTGATATGAAAGAAGTAGCTGAACCATATATCAGAAGAAGAGCTGTACGTCATCTTGAAAAAGGTCGTATTGTTATTTTCTCAGCTGGAACTGGTAGTCCATACTTTACTACAGACACAACTGCTGCATTAAGAGCTGCTGAAATTCATGCAGATGTTATTTTAATGGCTAAGAATGGTGTTGATGGTGTTTATTCAGCTGACCCTAAGTTAGATCCAAATGCTGTTAAGTTTGATAAGTTAACTTATTTAGATGTTCTTAATAAAGATTTAAAGATCATGGATCAGACAGCTATTACTTTATGTAAAGACAACAACATTGATTTAAGTGTATTTAATATGCAGAAAGAAGGAAATATTGCGTTAGCATGTAAACAGGAAGTGGCTGGCACAATTATTTCAAAGGGAGAATAATAATGGTAGAATTAGTACTTGAAGAAGCAAAAGAAAAGATGGAGAAATCAATTGATGCTTTCTCTAATGAATTAGTTAATATTAGAACTGGACGTGCTAATCCAAGCATGCTTGATAGAGTTATGGTTGAATACTATGGTTCACCAACTCCACTTAATCAGGTTGCTGGTATTTCAGTTGTAGAAGGTCGTCAGTTAGTAATCAAGCCTTATGATAAGAATTCAATGAAGGATATTGAACATGGTATTTATCAGGCTGATTTAGGTTTAACTCCACAGAATGATGGAACAGTCATCCGTATTGTGATTCCACCTCTAACTGAAGAAAGAAGAAAAGAAATGGTTAAGCAGGTAAATAAGCTTGCTGAAGAAGCTAAGGTTGCTTTAAGAAATATCAGAAGAAATGCGAATGCTGATGTTGAAAAGACTGGCGAAACTGAAGATGAAGTAAAAGCAGGTAAGGAAGATGTTCAGAATTTAACAAATGAATTTGTTAAGAAGATTGACCAGATTGCTAAAGAAAAAGAAAAGGATTTAATGACAGTTTAATGTTATTTTGGGAGGATTATGAAATCCTCCTTTTTTTGTCTGTTTGAAAATGGAGTGCACTATGTTATAATACGGTTTATGAGGTGATTATTATGCTTTTTAAAAGAAAAGAAAAATATACATTAGATATGAATCGAATTCCAGCTCATATCGCATTTATCATGGATGGAAATGGAAGATGGGCAAAGAAAAGAAAAATGCCTAGAACATATGGTCATCATGAAGGAACTAAAACAATAAGAAATCTTGCTTTAGAAGCTAACAACTTAGGTGTAAAAGCAATGACTGTTTATGCATTCTCTACTGAAAACTTTAAAAGAGAACAGAGTGAAGTAGAATATATCTTTAAGTTACCTAAAGAGTTCTTCTCTTTATATTTTCAGGAACTAATGGATAATAATGTACGTATTATGACAATTGGTCATCTAGAACTCGCACCACAGGAAACTCAAGACATTATTAATGATGCTATTAATAAAACTAAAGATAATACGGGATTAAAGCTTGTCTTTGCATTCATCTATGGTGGACGTGATGAAATCGTTGAAGCCACTAAAGCGATTTGTGAAGAATATAAAGAAGGTAAGATTGACTTAGATAATATTACAGAAGATTATTTTGAATCTCATTTAATGACGAAAGAATTACCACCTGTTGATTTAATGATTCGCTCAAGTGGGGAATGTCGTTTATCAAATTTCTTATTATGGCAGTTAAGTTATGCTGAATTTATTTTTGATGAAGCATATTGGCCAGATTTTAATGCAGAAAAATTACATGAATGTATCTGGAAATATCAGAATAGAGATCGTCGTTATGGAGGAGTGAAGAAATGAAGCAAAGAGTCATAACAGCGATTGTATTAGTAGTTTTGTTTTTACCATGTGTTATTGTAAGTGGTATTCCTTTTAAAATCCTTATAGCTTTTATTGGGGCTATGGCTACATATGAATTACTATCTATTACAAAAGAACCTAAGCCACATTTTTATTTATATGGAATAATAGGTGTTTATATTCTAGGTTCATTATTCTTTTCAAAAGGATTACTTGTAACTAATATGTTTATTGTAATCTACATGGTTATATTATTAACTTGTGGAATCTTTGATGCAGGTATGCCTTTCTTGAGGATTTCATATTACTTTACAAGTGCGACTTTAGTAGCTCTTGGTCTTCATGCTATTTATTATTTTAGAACAGCCTTAGATATCAGATATGTTATCTTCTTAGCACTTGCGACTTTAGGCGCTGATACATTTGCTTATTTTGTGGGACGTGCAATTGGTAAACATAAACTTAATCCTCGTCTTTCACCTAAGAAGACAATTGAAGGGTCTATTGGTGGTATAGTATGTGGTGGTTTATTAGGTTTAGCTTATGCTTATTGTGTTCAGATTCCTTATGCACTTCCTCATCTTGCCTTAATGAGCTTTGTACTTGCAACAACAGGTCAGATTGGTGATTTGACATTCAGTTCTATTAAGAGAACTTTTGAAGTAAAGGACTATTCTCAGATTTTCCCTGGTCATGGTGGTGTGTTGGATCGATTTGATTCTATCATCTTTAATTCTATGATTTTAGGATTCTTACTTACATTACTCTAATGAAGGAGGCAATCTATGAAAAAAATTACAGTACTTGGTGTGACTGGTTCTATTGGAACACAGACAATTGATGTTGTGACTGGACATCCTGATGAATTTGAAATTGTTGCAATGTCAGCAGGACACAATATCAAGAAATTAGAAGAAATCATGAATCAACTTCCTGTTCCACATATTTGTGTGCTAGAACAGAAAGATTATGATTATTTAAGTGAAAAATATCCGGATCGTCATTTTTATCTTGGACAGGAAGGACTTATTCAAATTAGTACTCTTGAAGAGACAGAAATAGTTCTTAATGCGATTGTAGGGTTTGCAGGATTATTACCAACTATCGAAGCAATTAAAGCAGGTAAGGATATTGCACTTGCAAACAAAGAAACTCTAGTAGTTGCAGGACATATAATTATTCCTCTCGCAAAAGAATATGGCATTCAGCTTTTACCTGTAGATAGTGAACATAGTGCTATTTTCCAATCAATGCATGGAGAGTATCCAAGAGAAATTTCAAAAATACTTTTAACATGTAGTGGTGGAAGTTTCCGTGATAAATCATTGGATGAATTAAAGGATGCCACTGTTGAACAGGCATTAAATCATCCTAACTGGAGCATGGGTGCAAAGATCACTATTGATAGTGCGACTTTAGTTAATAAAGGTTTAGAGGTTATGGAAGCCAAATGGCTTTTTGATGTAGATTATGATGATATTGAAGTATTGATTCATCCTGAAAGTGTTGTACATTCTATGATTGAATGTACAGATACTGCAGTAATCGGACAATTAGGTACTCCAGATATGCGTTTGCCTATTCAATATGCTTTAACATATCCTCATAGAATTCCGCTTATTAATAGTAAGAGACTTTCTTTATCAGACATTGGAACACTTCATTTCTATAAGCCTGATACAGAAAGATTTAAAGCATTACCTCTTGCTTATCGTGCAGGAAGAATAGGGGGCAGTATGCCTTGTGTCTTCAATGGCGCAAATGAAGAAGCCAATCAGTTATTCCGTGATGGAAAGATTAAATTCCTAGAAATCGTTGATTTAATTGAAGAAGCCATGAATGCACATACTGTTGTTGAAAATCCATCTCTTGATGAATTAATCAAAATAGATGCGGATGCAAGAGCTTTTGTAAGAAAGAGAGTAGGTTTATAAGATGCAGACTTTATTGAATATACTCGTTTTCCTGCTTATTCTTACAGGAATTATTGTAATACATGAATTAGGCCATTTTGTAGCTGCTAAGTTTTTCAAGGTTTATTGTGGCGCATTTAGTATTGGTATGGGTCCTAAGATTTATGGAAAAAAAGGAAAAGAAACAGAATTCCAGATTCGTGCTTTACCAATAGGTGGTTTTGTCTCTATGGCAGGTGAAGCGGATCAGGAAGACAATGAAGAATTTAAGGATGTTCCAGTAGAACGTACATTAAAGGGTAAGAAGACATATCAAAAGATTATTATTATGCTTGCAGGTGTCTTTATGAATTTCATGCTTGCACTTGTTATTATGTTATCTGCAAACTTAATGGGTGGTCAGGTGAATGTCAATCGTTGTGAAGTAGGAACACTTGTAGAAAATGGCTCTGCGACAAAATATGGATTTAAAAAAGGTGACATTATAACTAATATTGAATGTAAGCAGACTGGTGTGTCTTATGCAGTCGCAAGTTATGAAGATCTTCATAGTGATATGACTAAGAAAGCATTAAAGATTGACTCTAAAAATGCGACATTAGATATTACTGTCAGACGTGGTAAAGATAGTATTGTGATCAAGGCAGTGAGTCCTTATAATGTAGAACAGGGACGTTATGTTCTTGGCTTTATGCAGGTAACTCGAAGAATGAGTGTTACTGAAGCATTTAGCTATACATTTAAAGAATTATGCGAGATGTCTACTGCAATATTTAATGCATTAGGACAGCTTATTGTGAATTTTGCATCTACTATTAAGCAGATGTCAGGACCAGTGGGAATTTATAAAGTAACTTCACAGGTAAGAGAATCTGGTTCTATGACAACGCTTCTTTATTTAGTTGCGATGTTGTCAGTAAATATTGGAATTTTTAACCTATTACCTATTCCAGGGTTAGATGGCTATCAGGCTATTCTTTCTTTAATTGAAGGTATGATCCATAGAGAAGTACCTGTGAAGGTGAAATATGCATTGCAGGTTCTTGGACTTGCACTTGTATTTGGTCTCATGATAGCAGTTACTTATCAGGATCTGCTGCGATTATTCAAATAAAGGAACTTCGGTTCCTTTTTAAAAGGTGATTTTATGAATAAATTAAGTATTTTATTACAACAATTACATATAGATACAAATCAGGCGTTTTCGCAGGCTGATATTACAAGAGTAGTTGTCCATCATGATAGCCGTTATACCTTTTATATCAGTTCACCAGAATTAATGCCTCTTAGTAATGTGAAGGCTTTAAAAGAAGCCCAGCATTTATTCCCTTATCCATGTGAGTTCCTCTTTGAAACAACGTCTAATCATTTTAGAGAAGAAGATGTCATTGAATATAGTGACTATATTATGCATCATGTATTAGGCAATGTACCTGAAATGCAGAGTATGACAAGAGATGATATGGATTTAAAGAACAATATTTTGACATTACATACTGTTAATCATATTCAATGTGATTCTATTAAGACTCAGCTTAATGAAATGCGTACATTATTATCTGGCTTTGGTATTAATATTGATTTAAGAGCTGAGGTAGATGCAGATAATCATGAATATCAACAGACTATTGCAAAGATGGAAGAAAACAAAGGTGTTCATATAGATTCAAGTGCACTTGAAAAATATAATGAAGCGATGAATGATGCACCTCCTGCTTATTCTAAGCCAGCAGGTAATTATAAACGTTATAAGAAAGAATATGTCATGACGCAGATTAGTCAATTAGATAATACAATGCGTGAAGTAGCGGTACAGGGTTATTGTTTCCAGGAAGAAACAACACAGGTTAAAAGTGGTAAACATATTCAGACACTTCTTGTCACAGATTATTCTGATAGTATTATGGTTAAGAGATTTGAGAATAAGAATCGTAATACATTAGAAGAAATGGAACAATTAAAAAAAGGTGGTAAATGGATTCGTGTCAAAGGTACTTTTGAATATGATAGCTTTGCCCGCGAACAGGTGATTATTGCGACTGAAATAGAAATTATTCCTGCGCCTAAGCCACGTGTTGATAAGGCGGAAAAGAAGCGTGTAGAACTACATTGCCATTCTAATATGTCTACTATGGATGGTATTGCGACTGTTGGTTCTTATATTAAAAGAGCAACAGAATGGGGTATGAGTGCTATTGCAGTGACTGATCATGGTAACGTGCAGTCATTCCCTGATGCACAGGCAGCAGCAGGAGACAAGCTGAAGATGATCTATGGTATTGAAATGAACATGATTGATACAAACTTTGATTGTGTTTTTAATGCGAATGGATTAAAGCTTAATGATTTAACATATGTTTCTTTTGACTTAGAAACAACAGGTTTATCTCAGATAGATGATCATATTACTGAAATTGGTGCCGTAAAGATTAAAAATGGTTTAGAGGTTGGAAGATTACAGACATTTATTAAATCTCCTAAACCTATTTCTAAGAAGATTACTGAATTAACATCTATTACGAATGAAGATATTAGAAATGCGCCTACAATTGAAGAATTCATGCCTAAATTAATGGAATTCTTTGGAGATAATCTTCTCATTGCGCATAATGGTCGTTTCGATATTGGTATGTTAGATAAGGCGTTAGAGAGAATGGGAAAAGAACCTATTCAAAATCCATGGATTGATACATTGCCTTTGTCTAGACGTCTCATACCATTAATGCGTTCTTATCGATTAGGTGCTGTCTGTCGTTTTTATCATATCCCTTATGATACAGAAGCGGCTCATCGTGCTGACTATGATGCAGAAGTATTAAGTCATTCATTTAATGTCATGCTTCAGGATTTAATTAAGAAAGGATTTAAAACGATTGATGAAATCAATGATATCGAAATAGAAGACAGTTATAAGCATGCTTTCCCTTATCATATGTGTGTTCTTGCGAAAACACCTGAAGGTTTAAAGAACATGTTTAGACTTGTGTCTATTGCGAATACTAAGTATTTCCATCAATGTGATCGTATTCCTAGAAGTGAATTAGAATTCTATCGTGAAGGATTACTATTTGGTAGTGGCTGTTTGAATTCTAAAGTCTTTGAAATAGCTTCTACAAGAGATGAAGAAGAATTAAGAGAAGAAATACGATTCTATGATTATGTAGAAATACAGCCTTTAGAAGATGCGATGTATTTGGTAGATCGTGGTAAGTATGATTCTATTGATGATATAGAAAGAATATACAAGCGTATTATTAAGATTGCGAAAGAAGAAAATAAACTCATCTGTGCAACAGGTGATGTTCATTTTCTAGATAAGAGAGATAAGGTATACCGTGAAGTATTTATTACTAACTCTAAGATTCAGATTAATGGTAAACCTCATCCACTCCTTGTAAGAAATAATCCTCGTGCTTTAACACCTGATGTTTATTTAAGAACAACAGATGAAATGTTGGAATGCTTCCCTTATTTAAGTGATGAAGATACATATGAATATGTTGTCACTAATACAAATAAGATTGCAGATATGATTGGTGATGATATTATTGTTACAAAAGAAGGATTATATCCACCTTCAATTGAAAACGTAGATAAAAAACTTAGAGAATTGTGTCATAAGAATGCGCATGAGACATATGGTGAAGTATTACCAGAGATTGTATCAGCAAGACTTGAAAAAGAGTTATCCAACATCATCAAACATGGATTCGCAGTTATTTATTTTATCGCTTCAGAACTTGTAAGAGTTTCTAATGAAGCAGGTTACCTAGTAGGATCTCGAGGATCAGTTGGTTCATCTTTCGTAGCCACTATGGCTGGTATTTCAGAAGTAAATCCTCTTGCACCACATTATATATGTCCTCATTGTAAACATAATGAGTTCTTAGAAGAAGGAGTTATTTCTGATGGGTATGATCTGCCTGATAAGAACTGTCCAGTATGTGGACATAAGATGAAAGGCGAAGGACATAATATCCCATTCGAAACCTTCTTAGGGTTCAATGCGGATAAGGTTCCAGATATCGACTTAAACTTCTCAGGTGAATATCAGCCTAAAGCGCATGCTTATACTAAAACAATCTTTGGTGAAGACCATGTCTTTAGAGCCGGTACTATTTCTACTGTTGCAGAAAAGACAGCTTATGGTTATGCAAGAGCATATGCTGAAAACCTAGGTTTAGAAGATCATATCCGTAGTGCTGAATTACAAAGACTTGCTAATGGATGTACGGGGGTTAAACGTACTACCGGTCAGCATCCAGGTGGTATTATCGTTATTCCTAATGACATGGAAGTATTTGACTTTACACCTTATCAATATCCTGCAGACGATGTAAATGCTGAATGGCGTACAACTCACTTCGATTTCCATAAGATTCATGATAACGTATTAAAATTTGATATTTTAGGGCATGTCGATCCTACTGTTATTCGTATGCTTCAGGATATGACAGGTGTTGATCCAAAGTCTATTCCTACAAATGACCAGAAGGTTATGAGCTTATTTAATAGTTCTAAAGCATTAGGCTGCGATCTATCATTCTTAAACTGTAAGACAGGTGCCTTAGGGTTACCAGAATTTGGTACAAAGTTTGTCCGTGGCATGCTTGAACAGACACATCCAAAAAGCTTTAATGAATTAGTTATTATCTCTGGATTATCTCATGGGACTGACGTATATCTAGGCAATGCGGAGACATTGATTAAGTCAGGTACATGTACATTACAGCAGGTTATCGGATGTCGTGATGATATCATGGTTTACTTAATTGAAAAGGGACTTCCTAACAAGGATGCTTTTGATATCATGGAATGTGTACGTAAAGGTAAGTCACCTAAAGTATTCCCTCAAAAGGGTTATGTTGAACTCATGAAGAAACATAATGTACCACAATGGTATATTGATTCATGTTTAAAGATTAAATACATGTTCCCTAAAGCCCATGCCGTTGCATATGTATTAAGTGCCATACGTGTAGCTTGGTGGAAATTATATTATCCAAGAGAATATTATGCTGTATACTTTACGACTAGATGTGATTTCTATGATATTGAGACACTTATTGCTGGAAAAGAAGCGGTATATGATAAATATCAGGAATGTTTAAAGTTAAAGGCTGAACATAAAGCATCTAATAAAGAAGAAGGTTTGATTACTGTATTTGAGGTTGCTTTAGAAATGTTTGAAAGAGGCCTAAAGTTTAGTAAGATTTCTCTTGATCAATCTGATTCTAGAAAGTTTATTTGTCATCCAGATGATCCAACAGCTATTATTCCTCCTTTTACTTCTATTGATGGATTAGGTGATGCCGTTGGTGACTCAGTAGTAGAAGCAAGAAAGGAGAGACCTTTCACTTCTATTGAAGACATTAAAAAGAGAACACGTCTTTCAGGAACACATATTGAGACACTGCAGAAGATGGGTGTTTTAAATGGCTTTTCTGAAAGTGATCAGCTTACAATCTTTGATTTATAGTTTTTTTACGTGTTTTTCAACATTATTTGACTTATACATTTAACTGTGCTATACTCGATTTAGCAAAAGACGAGAGGGGAGACCCTCTCGTTATTTATTGAATAGGAGGTTCTATGCTAGAGAAAATTAAAGAAGGCTTATTGCCTATTATTGCTTCATTTGAATGCCATCTTGATTCAATGGAATATGTAAAGGAAAAAGGAGAATGGTATTTACGTGTATTCATTGAAAAGAATGATGGAAATCTTGACATGGATACTTGTGTTGCAGTCAGTGAAGCTGTAAGTGAAAAGTTAGATGAACTTGATTTAATCAAGGACGAGTATTATCTTGAAGTATCTTCTCCAGGAATTGAAAAGCCATTAAAGACTTTTGAGCAGGTAGAAGCTCATGTTGGCTCATATGTTCATATTGATTTGAAGAATCCAAAGAATGGAATTGATTCTCTAGAAGGAACATTAGCCTCTATTGATGGCCAGGAATTATTGATCCAGTATATGGTGAAAGCTGTAAGAAAGAAAATGACTATAAACTATGATGATATTAAATTCATCAGACTCGCTGTAAAGTTCTAGGAGGTAAAAAACGTGGCGAAAAAGGATAAAGGTTATAAATCAGCTCTTGAAAATCTTATTGAAGATAAAGGGCTTGATAGTGCTATTGTAATTGAAGCATTGACTGAAGCACTTGCTAAGTCATATAAGAAAAACTATAGTGGGGCAGAATCAATCGTTGATTGTAAAATTGATGATGATGGAAAAATCAGAATCTTTACAACTCATTATGTTGTAGATGATGTAAATGATGAAGATTTTGAATATTCTATTGAAGAAGCACAGGAAATTGATCCAAAATATCAGGTTGGAGATGAAGTTGTTGAAGAAGCTGATATTTCTGAATTTGGTCGTTTAGCTGCAATTCAAACTAAACAGTTATTAAGACAGAAGATCAGAGAAGCTGAAAAAGAAGCTTTATATAATGAATATATCAATAAACTTGATGAAATTATCAATGGTACTGTAGATCGTGTAGAAGAAAGATTCGCAATTATCAACATTGGTAAGACAGGTGCACTTCTTTCATCTAAAGACCAGATCCCTGGTGAAACTCTAGTTGAAGGTGAACATGTTAAGGTTTATGTGAGTGAAGTAGAACGTACTACTAAAGGTACTCATATCAGCGTATCTCGTACTCATGAAGGATTAGTAAAGCGTTTATTTGAAATGGAAGTACCTGAAATCTTCGAAGGAACTGTAGAAATCAAATCAGTATCTAGAGAAGCAGGTGAACGTTCTAAGATTGCTGTCTATACAGCAAATCCTGATATTGATCCTATTGGTGCATGTGTTGGTCCAAAGGGAAATCGTGTTAGAAATGTTGTTGAAGAATTAAATGGTGAAATGATCGATATTATTGAATGGTCTGAAGATCCTGTAACATTCATTTCTCATGCTCTTTCTCCAGCTAAGGTTGAAAGAGTGAAATTAAATCATTCTAAGAACAGTGCTTTAGTTGTTGTTCCTGATGATCAGTTATCTCTTGCTATTGGTAAGCGTGGTCAGAATGCAAGACTTGCAGTTAAATTAACAAACTGGAAGATTGATATTAAATCAGTATCTGAAATCTTAGAAGAAGGTATTGATTTAGATGCACCTGAAGTAGATATGGAACTTCTTGAAAAGATGAAGAAATCTATGGAAGAACATGAAGCAGATGAAGAAAAAGAATCTATCATTTTAACTCTAGATGCAGATGAAAATGAAGAAGATAAGGTAGAAGAAGACTTCGGTGATGATGAATCATTTGATGATGAAGATGATTCAGAAGAACCAGATCATGATCCTAAATATGATGAAGATATTGATTATGATCAGTATGATGAATATTATGAAGATTAGAGGTGATCTTTTATGAAGAAAGTGCCTTTAAGAAAGTGTGTGGCAACTGGTGAACAGCTGCCAAAGAAAGAACTCATTCGTATTGTGAAAAATAAAGAAGGAGAAGTTTCTGTCGATCCTACAGGTAAAAAGAACGGTCGTGGAGCTTATTTAAAACGTTCTTTGGATGCAATTGAACTTGCAAAAAAGAAAAAGATTTTAAATAGAGTTCTTGATACTGAAATTCCTGAAGAAATCTATGAGGAGCTTAAGACTTATGCTCAATAAGCAGGTGGCTTCTTTATTGGGTCTTGCGATGCGTGCAAGAAAGCTTGCGACTGGAGAGAGTGCTTTAAAGGCTGTCCAGTCACAGCAGGCTCATCTTGTCTTTATTGCGAGTGATGCAAGTGACAATACGAAGAAGAAATATATTGATAAGTGTACATATTATCATGTAGATTATTATGTTGCTGGCACAAGTGAAGAGCTATCTAATTCTGTTGGTAAAATCAATAGAATGGTAATTGCGGTACTTGATGCTGGTTTTGCGAAAAGTATGAAATCTAAGTTAGGAGGGTAATTTATGGCAAAAAAGAAGAAAAACATAAACAACAAAGGGAATGACAAGAAGAAAATGATCTCAAACTTTCCTAGCAAGAAAGAAGAAAAAGCTGTTGTAGATGGTGTTGTTGAATATGAAGAAGGCATTACTGTTGATGAACTTTCTCAAAAGATTGGTCAGACACCAGCAAATGTTATCAAGGTTTTATTCATGTTAGGTACAATGGTGACGATCAACTCATCATTAAATGATGAACAGGTTGAACTTATTTGTATGGAATATGGTCTTGAATGTAAAAAGGTTGTTCCTGTAAGTGAAGTAAACTTTGAAGATTTAGAAGTTGTGGATGATCCTAAAGATTTAGTGCCAAGACCTCCAGTTATTACTATCATGGGTCACGTTGACCATGGTAAGACAACATTACTTGACCATATTAGAAAGTCAAGAGTTGCTGAAGGCGAATTTGGTGGTATTACACAGCATATCGGTGCTTATCAGGTATCAGTAAAAGGTAAGAAGATTACTTTCCTTGATACACCAGGTCATGAAGCATTTACTGCAATGCGTGCGCGTGGTGCAATGATTACTGATATTGTTATTATTGTAGTTGCTGCTGATGATGGTGTTATGCCTCAGACTAGAGAAGCAGTAGACCATGCTTTAGCTGCAAATGTACCTATTATTGTAGCTATTAATAAGATTGATAAACCAGGTGCTGATCCTCAGCGTATTATGACTGAAGTATCTGAACTTGGACTTATGCCTGAAGAATGGGGTGGAGATGTTCCTTATGTAAACATTTCAGCTAAAAAGGGTATTGGTATCGATGAATTATTAGAAACAGTTACAGTTGTAGCTGAACTTGCTGAATTAAAAGCAAATCCAAAGCGTATGGCTTATGGTAGTGTTATTGAAGGCCGTCTTGATAAGGGTAGAGGACCAGTTGCGACTTTATTGATTCAGAATGGTACTTTAAGAAGTGGTAACCCAATTGTTGTTGGTGCGACTTATGGTCGTGTCAGACAGTTAGTTGATGATCGTGGACGTGAAATTAAATCTGCAGGTCCTGCAACTCCAGTAGAAATTACTGGTTTAAATGATGTACCTGAAGCAGGTGATAAGTTCATGGTATTTGAAACTGAAAGAGAAGCGAGACATGTCGGTGAAGAACGTGCTCAGAAGAAGATTGAAGAAGAAAGAAACTCTACTTCAGCAATGAGTCTTGATGACTTATTCTCACAGATGAAGTCTGGTGAAGTCGTTGACTTGAATATTATTGTTAAAGCTGACGTAAATGGTACTGCAGAAGCAGTTAAGAGTTCATTAGAAAAGATTGATGTAGAAGGTGCAAGAGTGAACGTTATCCGTTCTACTGTTGGTGCTATTTCTGAATCTGATATCCTTCTTGCAAGTGCTTCTAAGGCAATTATTTATGGTTTCAATGTAAGACCAGATGCTAATGTACGTCGTAAAGCAGATGAAGAAGGTGTAGAAATCCGTTTACACCAGGTAATCTATAAGATGGTTGAAGAAATTGAAGCAGCCATGAAGGGTATGCTTGCTCCTGAAATGGAAGAAGTTGTTACTGGTCAGGCTGAAATCAGACATATTTATAAGGTTTCTAAGATTGGTAATATCGCTGGATGTTATGTAACAGATGGTTCTATTAAGAGAGATTGTGGTATCAGATTAATTCGTGAAGGTATCATTGTTTATGAAGGTAAGCTTGCTTCATTAAAGCGTTTCAAGGATGATGCGAAGGAAGTTAACCAGGGCTATGAATGTGGTTTAACTATCGAAAACTATAACGATATCAAAGAAGGCGATATCGTTGAAGGATATGTTATGCAGGAAGTTGAAGGTTAATTTATGGCTTCATTAAAAGTTGATAAAATGAATCATTATATCATGAAGGAATTATCATTAATTCTTCGTGATGAAGTAAAAGATCCAGCATTACGTATGTGTACTGTTACTTCAGTGAGCTGTACAAATGATATGTCTGTCGCAAAGGTTTATGTGACATTCATGAAGAATCAGGGTAAAGGTCTTCAAGCATTAGATAGATGTAAAGGTTTTATCCGTTCACAGCTTGCGAGAAGATTAAAAATTAGAAAATGTCCTGAATTAATCTTCAAGGTAGATGAATCATTAGAATATGGTAATCGTATTGAAGAATTAATTAAGAACTTACACTAAGAGTCTCTATCAAGAGGCTCTTTTTTTATTAAAGTTAAAATATATACGTATAAAAATTTGTATAATTTCATTATACGATAAATATGTGCTATAATAGTGTAAGGAGGATTTCAATATGAAAAACGTTATTATAAATGGTAAAGTGATTTTAGAAGATTCTATTAAAGAATTAAATGTATTTTTTGAAAATGGAAAGATTACAGAAGTCAGTAACCGTGTACCTACTGATGAAACAGTAATAGATGCAAAGGGCTTATATGTTGCGCCTGGTATGATTGATGTACATACTCATGGACGTAATGGTAGCGATACAATGTATGCAACTTTCAAAGATTTAAATAATATTTCTGTATCAGAATTAAAGACTGGTGTTACTAGCTTTTTACCTACAACTATGACTATGCCAGCTGAAGATATTAAAAAGGCTATTGCAGCTGGCTATGATAATAAGGATAAGGTAGAAGGTGCTAAGATCTTAGGTATGCACCTAGAAGGACCTTTCTTTAGTGTGAAATATAAAGGTGCTCAGCCAGAAGAATGTATGATTGCACCTACTGTAGAAAACTACTTATCTTTTGCAGGTGAGCATCCTGATTTTGTAAAGAAGATTTCTTTAGCACCTGAAATTGAAGGTGCAGTAGATCTGATTAAATATTTAAGAGAACAGAACGTTGTTGTTTCTATGGGACATACTGATGCGACTTATGAAGAAGCAGTGAAAGCTATTGAAGCAGGTGCTACTTCAGGTACTCATACTTATAATGCGATGACTCCTTTAAAACATAGAGAACCAGGAGTTGTAGGTGCTGTAATGCTTCATGATGAAGTATATGCAGAACTTATTCTTGATGGCATTCATGTATCATTCCCAGCAGCTAAGATTTTATCTAGGATGAAGGGTGCAGATAAATTAATTTTAATTACGGACTCATTAGAGGCTGCTATGCTTCCAGATGGCACTTATGAATTAGGTAATCAGAAGGTTTATGTAAAGGATGGACAGGCGCGCTTGAAGTCAGGTAACCTTGCTGGTTCTACTGCAAACCTTAATCAGTGTGTAAGAAATGCTTATAAACATCTTGATTTGCCATTATACGAAGCTATTGGTTATGCGACTAAGAATCCTGCAGATCATCTAGGTTTAAAGGATTATGGACGTATTAAAGAAGGATGCGTAGCTGATATGATTCTTATTGATGATGAAATCGATATTAAGAGAGTCATTTTAAATGGTGAAACTAAAATTGGAGGGTAGATATGATTACAATTAAAAATGATTATTTAGAAGCACAATTTGATCCTAAAGGTGCTGAAATCTCAAAGCTTATTGGGATGCAGGATGGACTTAACTATATGTGGAAGCAGGATCCTTGTTTATGGGGACATAGTGCGCCTGTACTTTTCCCAATTGTAGGTGCATTAAAGAATGGAACATGTCGTATTGATGGTAAAGAATATCATATGAATCAGCATGGTTTCTCTAGAAATACTGAATATGAAGTATATGAACATGATGATACACATGTAGTGTTCCATTTATCTTCTAGTGCTGAAATCAAGAAAATGTATCCTTATGAATTTGATTTATATGTGACTTATACATTAGTAGACAATACATTAAAAGCTGAATTTAGAGTAGAAAATCATAATGAAGATGTGATCTATTTCCAAATTGGTGGTCATCCAGCATTTGCCTGTCCATTTATTGAAGGTGAAGATGCGAATGATTATTATATTGAATTTGAACAGAATGAAACAGTAAATCAGAAAATTATTGATGTAGAAAGAAAAGGCATGTCTCATGGAACAAAACGTTTATTTGATAATGAACGTCATTTCTTTGTACGTCAGGCTATGTTTGATAATGATGCAGTTGTAGTGCCTCATTTTAAATCTCGCTATGTTTCATTAAAGTCACTTACTAATAATAAGAGCTTAAACTTCTATATGAAGGGCTTTGATCATTTAGGACTTTGGACAAGCAAGCATGTGGGTGGTTTACTTGCTATTGAACCTTGGGTTGGACATACTGACTATGTTGACTTTGAAGGAGATTTTAAAGATAAGGAAAGTGCTGTAGCACTTAAGAAGGGTGAAACATTTAATTGCGAATTTGCAGTTGAAATTTTCCAGTAAGAAGACAAGAAATTGTCTTCTTTTTTTATCATTGTATTTACGTTATATGGATGAGAATGATATAATTTTCAAATAGGAGGCAGTTTGTATGAAAAAGTTGTTGGTGGTTTTGCTTTGTTTATTTATGACGGCATGTGGAACAAAGACAAAAGATTCAGATATTTCAGATAGCATATTGAAAAAATATAAAGAAGATTTGTCATTTATCAAAAAAAATAAGAAATTTGATAATAATTCCGATAAAATGAATATAAAATTGTATTATACAGAAATAGATGAAGGCTATCGATATGAATTAGTCATTGATGAACCAAAAGAGAACATGTACAATATTAAGGCTATTTCATATAGTTCATCATGTTTAGATGATTATCAGCCGACTATTGGATATTTTGATAAAGAAACTTATTCTATGGTTCCTGGAGTCGTTGATAAAAAGAAGAATATTTATAAGGGTATTTCTTTGTCAGGTAGGGTAAAGAAGAAAGACTCGCTTAAGGTTTTTGTTCATTATGATCAAGATGAATCAGATTCTGATGAAAGTTATAGCTATTGTTTTGAGGTGAAGAATGAGAATTGATAAATTATTAGCACATTGTGGATATGGCTCAAGAAAAGATGTGAAGCAGCTTTTAAAGGATGGAGTTGTTGTTTCTAATGGTAAGAAGATTAAATCATCAGGGGCTCATGTTGATCCTGAAAAAGACGAGATTTATGTAGATGGTGAAAAGATTGTTTATTCAAAGTATGTTTATTATATGTTGAATAAGCCAGATGGTTATGTGAGTGCAACAGAAGATAATCTTTATCCAACGGTTATTGATTTGATTAAAGAATATCATCCTGGACTATTCCCAGTAGGAAGACTTGATGTAGATACAGAAGGGCTCTTGCTTATCACTAATGATGGGCAGCTAGCACATCGTCTTCTTTCTCCTAGAACACATGTTCCAAAGACTTATTATGTTAAAGTGAAGGGAAGACTTGGAATAGGTGATATCAATGCATTTACTAAAGGTATTCCTTTAGAAGATTTCACATGTATGCCAGCTTTTTTGAATATTATTAAGAGCGATGAAATTAGTGAGTGTGAAGTGACCATTTATGAAGGCAAGTTTCATCAGGTTAAAAGAATGTTTCAAGCATGTGGTAAAGAGGTTGTTTATTTGAAACGTATCAGTATGGGAGAACTTAAACTAGATGAGAGTCTTAAATTAGGTCATTACAGACCACTTACAGATGAGGAAATTAATAGCATACTATAACGTTTTATGATATAATAGCAATGATATGGAGGTTTTATGAGATTAAGAAATAATCCTGATGCGATGCCTTTTTTACAAGAGCATGCAGATTTAGTTTTTATTAATCCACGTGACCACTTAGGTAAGTGGCATGAGGTATTCGGAAATAACAATCCTATTGCGATTGAAATCGGAATGGGAAAAGGTGATTTCATTATCGAAAATGCGAGAAGAAATCCAAATATCAACTTTATTGGTATTGAAAAATATTCTACAGTTCTAACTATTGCGGTAAAGAAATTTTTAGAAATGGAAACTTTACCAAATCTTCGCTTCATGAAGGAAGATGCAGCAGTATTAGGTGAAGTATTTGCGGAAGGTGAGATTGATACAGTTTATTTAAACTTCAGTGATCCTTGGCCTAAAAAGAGACATTCAAAGAGAAGATTGACTTATTCTTCATTCTTAGATGTTTATAAGAGTATTTTAAAGGATGAAGGTCATTTGATTTTTAAGACAGATAACCGTCCATTCTTTGAATTCTCACTTGTTTCTATGAACAATTGTGGAGTACGTTTCCATGATGTATGTTTAGATCTTCATCATAGTGAAGGATATGAAGATAATGTGATGACTGAATATGAAAAGAAGTTCTCACCATTTGGCCCTATTTATAGAATCGATATTGATTTTGGTGATATGAATGGATAAGCTCATTCAATTGCATTCTTTAGAAGAGTTTAAAGAAGCTATCCAGAATAAATGTATTATCGTATTTTCTACAGATTGGTGTCCAGATTGTCTTTATATGAAAACCTATATAGAACATGTTGTTGAAAACAATCCAGCATATCAATTCTATTATGTGAATCGTGACGATATGCTTGATTTATGTATTGAATTAAATATCTTAGGTATTCCTTCTTTTATTGCATATGATAAGGGACAGGAACTAGGACGATTGGTATCGAAATTAAGAAAGACAGAGGAGGAAGTTCAGTCTTTCATTGATTCAATTTAAAAAAGAAAGTGTGGGTTGAATATGAAAATTACAGATTGGATTATGGGTAAAGATATGGATTTTGAAGATACTGTAAAGAAAGAGGAGCCACCACATGTGGATCCTGTGATTGAACAGCGTCGTAAAGAAAAGTTCAGTGAACCTATGATTTATAACGAAGAAAAAAAAGTTGAAGAACAAAAAGTCGAAGTAAAGGTTCCTGTAGTAAAGAAAAAAGAAGAACCTAAAAAGCCTAAAAAGCAAGAATATGTTATGAGTCAGATCATCTCTCCAATGAACGGAGTGCAGGAATCTAATAACCCTGTGCCACAAAAAAAGCCAGCAGTTAAGAAAAAAATAAAAAGACGTGAGGATGATGTGGTACCGGTATTAAGTCCTTTTTATGGTGCTCAAGGAATTGAGGAAGAAAAGCCTGTTGTGAAAAAGGCAAAGAAGGTAGAGAAAGTAGTCAAGAAGGAAAGCAGTGAAGTGATTGATTCTGTAGAAAACCGCTTGAAGAATTTATCTACTTTAACACTTGAATCACAAGAAGACCTCAAAATTGTTGAAGAGAGAACTGGTAAGTTCAAACATGACATGGAAAATGAAGATCCTTTGATTGAAGAAATCAATGATGATATGAGCTATGATGAACTCATGAATCTTTATGAAAAGAAGTTTGAAGATTAATGGGAATTGGTGTTGATATCGTTGAACTTTCTCGCTTAGATATTGAGAATGAAAGATTTGTCCGTCATATTTTGTCAGATGAAGAATATGAGATATTTCAATCATTTCCTACCGAAAAGCGTAAGAGAGAGTATCTAGGTGGTCGTTTTGCAGCCAAGGAAGCTTATCTGAAAGCAAATCACCTAGGTATTGGTGGTATTTCATTTCATGATATTGTCATTTTGAATCATGAAGACGGAAGTCCTTATCTCAATGATGAGGATGCAGACATTTCTATTGCACATGATGGCGGCATTGCGATCGCTTTTGTAAATAAGAAATAATTTTATTTAACCCGTATTCACCTTCTTCTTAAAACAAGTCTTTTGGAGGAGGTGATTTTTATATGTATAATCAAGTATTTCTTGTGGGTAGACTTGCTCAGATGCCTGATTATGAAATTATCAATAATTATCGAAAGGATGCTTTAATCCATATTATGGTTTATCGTCCTTTTGATGAAGTGAAAGGATGTAGGGATTATGATTTGGTTCCTATTATCTTATGGAGAGGTTTAGCGGAAATGATTAATGATACATGTCATGTTGGCAGTGTCATTGCAGTAAAAGGAAGATTAAATGATCTTGAAGACAAGCCCGATTATCAAGGATATCGTGTCATGTCTGTACGTGCAGAGTCTTTCGAGGTTCTTGATGAGAAGCTCAAAGAACTTCAGAAACCGCTGACTATGTAGAAATAAGGAGGTTTATTTATGGTTGATCAGTCACTTATTAGAAACTTTTCAATTATCGCACATATTGACCATGGTAAGAGTACCCTTGCCGATAGAATTTTACAATTAACTGGCACAGTAGCTGATCGTGATATGAAGGATCAGTTACTTGATGATATGGAACTTGAAAGAGAGCGTGGTATTACAATCAAGTTAAATGCAGTATCTCTTTCATATACCGCAAAAGATGGTAAGACTTATCTTTTGCATCTTATTGATACACCGGGCCATGTTGATTTCTCTTATGAAGTATCACGTTCTCTTGCAGCCTGCGAAGGAGCTATTCTTGTAGTAGATGCGGCTCAGGGTGTAGAAGCACAGACTCTTGCGAATGTTTATCTTGCACTAGATAATAATTTAGAGATTCTTCCTGTTATTAATAAAATTGATCTTCCTAGTGCAGATCCTGATAGGGTTGCAGAAGAAGTAGAAGACTTAATTGGTCTTCCTGCAGATGATGCACCTCGTATTTCAGCTAAGACAGGCTTAAATGTTGATCAGGTACTAGAAGAAGTTGTAACTAAGATTCCTGCACCGAGTGGTGATATTAATAACCCTACACAGGCTTTAATTTTTGACTCTTTCTATGATGCATATAGAGGTGTCATTATTCTTGTATGTGTTAAGGAAGGTAAGATTAGAGTAGGGGATCACATTCATTTTATGGCAAGTGATGCTGATTACGAAGTTGTAGAATGTGGTGTACATACGCCTCGTGAAGTGAAAAAGGATGAACTAGTAACAGGCGAAGTAGGATGGATTGCAGCAAGTATCAAGTCTATATCTGATGTTCATGTAGGTGATACAGTTACTACTTTAGAAAATAAAGCAGAAGAACCATTACCTGGATATAGACGTATGAACCCAATGGTTTATTGTGGCCTTTATCCTATTGATAATGCTAAATATAAAGATTTACGTGAAGCACTTGAAAAGATTGCGTTAAGTGACTCTTCACTTGTTTATGAACCTGAAACATCTCAGGCTTTAGGATTTGGTTTCCGTTGTGGGTTCCTTGGATTATTACATATGGATGTTATTGAAGAAAGACTAGAAAGAGAATTTGGTCTTGATTTAATTGCGACAGCACCATCTGTAATCTATAACGTTTATTTAAGTGATGGTTCTATGATTGAAATAGATAACCCAGCTTTATTGCCAGATCCAACAACAATTACACGTATTGAAGAGCCTTATGTACGTGCAGCAATTATGACACCTGATGAATTTATTGGTCCTATTATGGAATTATGTCAGAACAAGCGTGGAGAATATGTAGATATCGAATATCTTGATGATACAAGAAGAAATGTTATTTATTATATTCCACTATCAGAAATTGTTTATGATTTCTTTGATAAATTAAAATCATGTACTCGTGGCTATGCTTCATTTGATTATGAATTACATGGCTATCGTGCAAGTAATTTAACAAAGATGGATATTCTTTTAAATGGGGAAGTAGTCGATGCATTATCTTCTATTGTTCATAAAGATTTTGCGTATGATCGAGGAAGAATTATTTGTGAAAAATTAAAGACTATTATTCCAAGACAGCAATTCGAGATTCCGGTTCAGGCAGCTATTCAGGGACGTGTTATTGCTCGTACTAATATTAAGGCAATTAGAAAGAATGTCCTTGCAAAGTGTTATGGTGGGGATATTTCACGTAAGAAGAAACTTCTTGAAAAACAGAAAGAAGGTAAAAAGCGTATGAAGGCTGTAGGAAGTGTAGAAATTCCACAAGAAGCATTCATGGCTATTTTATCTGTGGATGATGAATAGGCAGAGTTATTTCTGCCTTTCTTAGTTTTTTCACACATTTGATTTTCTCTAATTAATTGAAATGAAAAGAATATACATATATAATATGAGAGAAAAAAGGTGGGATTTGATTGTTTAGTAATAGACCGATAAAGTTTATTGGGCGAAAAGAAGCCCAGGAACAGGAACGTAATCAATTAGATAATGTAGTTGCACGTCGTTTCTATATTATTATTGGCGTCGTTATTGTGATAGCAAGCATTTTTGCATTAAGACTTTTTTATATGCAGGTCAATAAGTCTGACTTTTATTCAGCAAAGCTAGAACAATATAGTACAAATACATTTGAAGTTGATGCATTACGTGGTGAAATAGTAGATAGAAACTATAATAAGCTTGTATATAATGAGAATGTCGTATGTGCAACTTATTATGCAGTCAAAGGAATTAAGGATGATGAAATCAAATCAATGGTTAATTTCTTGACTAAGAATTGTAATATTGATATTTCTAGTGTGACTGAGAGAGAAAAGAAAGACTATCTGATCATGAAGGATAAGAAGTTTGCAAAATCTCTTGTGTCAGAGGCTGAGAAGAAGGCTCTCGCGACAAATGATGATGGAGATACTGAGTATTATAATTTACAGCTTAAACGAATCACAAAGAGTGTATTAGAAAAGCACTTAAGTGATGATGATGTACGTTATTATAAGCTTTATTATACAATTAAGAATTGTAAGAATGGTTCTGCAGTACTTCTTGAAAATATCAGTTATCAGGAAGCAAGTGTTATTGGTGAAAACAATGACTTATTAAGAGGTATTCAGGTTACAAGTGACTGGAAACGTGCTTATACTGACGAGTCTACTTTAAAGAGTACGCTAGGGAAGGTTACAACCAAGAAACAGGGATTACCTGCTACATTAAAGGATGAGCTTCTTGCATTAGATTATAGTAATGACTCACGTGTAGGTACTTCAGGGCTTGAAAGACAGTATGAAGATATTTTAAGTGGTAATAAGTCAGTGATGACTTTAAAGTACGCAAGTGATGGAACACCAATCGTCAAAACAAAGAAACAGGGCAGCAGTGGTGAGAATATTCAATTAACGATTGACTGGGATATTCAGTCACAATTGACTCAGATGGTAGAGCAGTGTCTTTATAGTCATACAGCAGAAAGGTATCAGCAGCATATCTATTGTATAGTGATGGAACCTAAGACAGGTGATATTATTGCGTTAGTTGGTAAGGAATACAATAAGGAGAAGACACCTTATGAGATGAAGGATGCGACTTATCTTACTTATACAGGTGCTTATCGTATTGGTTCTACTATGAAGGGTGCTGTTATTTATGCCTGCTTCAAGAATAACATTATTAAAGCTAACCATTATGAAACAGATACATCTGAAGGTTTAAAGATTGCTGGTACTAAAGCTAAGCATTCTTGGAATAAGAGTGGTTTTGGTAATATCAATGAAGTACAGGCGTTGGCTTATTCTTCTAATATTTATATGATGAAGATTATCATCAAGCTTGCTGGTGGTCATTATCAGTATGATAAACCAATTCATATTGATAAGAGTGCCTTTACTAAATTAAGAAATGCAGCAGGAGAATTAGGTTTAGGTGTAAAGACTGGTATTGATTTACCTTATGAAGCAGCGACTGGTCCTCGTGTAGAAGAAGATACTGCTGGTAAGCTTCTTGACTTCTCTATTGGTCAGTATGATACATATACACCATTACAGCTTGCTGTATATGCGTCTACTCTAGCAAATAAAGGTGTTAAAGTGCAGCCACATCTTTATAAGAGTTCTTATAAGACAGATACATCTGGCAATATTGTGACTCTTAATACACATAAGAAGCATATTATGGATGATGTCTCAGAAGGCAATGAAGATGCATTTAATCAGATTCAGGCTGGTATGAAGGCCGTAGTTACCTATGGTACTGCTGCAGGTTCTTTTGCTGGTTTCCAGTATGATGTTTCTGGTAAATCAGGTACTGCAGAAGACTATACGCATACAGGTAATGTCGACCATCCTAACCATTTGTTTATATCATATGGTCCTAGTAAGGATCCACAGGTTGTAGTAGCTGTTCTTGAAGAAAGATTAAAAGGTGCAAATGATGCACCAAGTATTGCGAAAAAAGCATTTAGTCTCTATTTTGAAAAATATGGCTACAATAATTAAAAAAGAACTAGTAATTTATGAATTTATATGATAATATATTGAAGCAAACTTATTTGGAGGTGTAATATTCATGAGAGATAATATTATCTTAAAGTGTACAGAATGTGGTGAAGAAAACTATATCAACACAAAGAATAAAAAGAGTCATCCTGAAAGGGTTGAATTTAAAAAGTATTGTCCAAGATGTAACAAGAAAACTGTTCATAAGGAAAAGAAATAAGCCACAAGGCTTATTTTTTTTATACAGGGAGGAAATTGTATGATTACAAGAATAGTAGTAGGTCCTATTCAAGAGAATTGTTATATTGTGAGTTCTGGGTCAAGTTGTGTTATTATTGATCCTGGAGATGAACCAAAGCGTATTATTGAAGAAGTAGCACAGCGAGATATTAAAGGAATTCTTATTACACATGGCCATTATGATCATATTGGCGCAGTAAGTGAATTAAGAGATTATTATCATACAAATGTCTATGCAACAGAAGATGCAAGAGATATGATGCTTGACTGGGATGAGAATCTATCAGTGATGCTTGGTGGAGAGAAGTATATTGTTGATGGTGTTAAAGTAATTAAAGATAGTATCACTTTAGGCGAAATGAAGTTTGAAATATATGAAACACCTGGACATGCAAAGGGAAGCTGTCTCTATTACTATGAAAAGGAGAATGCATTATTTACAGGTGATACACTATTTAAAGGTGGCTGTGGAAGAGTTGATTTTCCTACAGGAGATAAGTTCTCTTTATTAAAATCTTTATCTCGTATAAAGAATCTTGAGTTAGATGCAGATGTATATCCTGGCCATGGACCAGAGTCAACTCTCTCTTTTGAAAAGAAAAATAACCCATTTTTGTCTTTTTAAGGTAAAAACGGTGTTGTTTAAAGTGAAATATAAAGAATATAAATATTTAGGTATATAATGTTTTTGAAGTGGATTAAAACTATATGATTTTCCCTCATGTATATGAGTTCTACATTCTCGTTGTCCATTTCAATTGTCCTCTATGCCCTGAAATAGAGGACTTTTTTTGTTGGCAATTAATGCGCTTTCAATTATAATAAATGATGGAGGTTTAAAAGATGAAGAAGTTAATACGTATAATTCTTGCTTTGGCTATAGGTTCTACTCTTATTGGATGTTCTTCTAAGTCAGGAGGTACTATTGATTTAACGAGTAATATTAAAGTATCAATCAAAGGGTTTAATGGAAAAGGAGAAGTTTATATCGATAATAATACAAAGTACGATAAAACGAATTCAGACATTAGAGACTTCGTAGCTGATATAGAATATACTTTAGAGAATGTAACAAATGGTGCTCTTTCTAATGGTGATGAAATTACTATTAAAGCGAAATATTCTAAATCTAAGGCAAAAGATTTAGGCTTGACTATTAAGAATCCGACTAAGAAGGTTAAAGTATCTGGATTAAAGGATTTATTAACAGGCTATTATGATTGTGAAATCAAAGTAAAGAACTATGGTTCAATTAAATTAAAGTTAGATGCGAATATTGCACCTATTACAGTGAGCAACTTTGTAGGTCTTGCGAATGATGGTTTCTATAATGGGTTAACATTCCATCGTATTATTAAAGGATTCATGATTCAGGGCGGTGACCCTAATGGTGATGGTACTGGAGGATCTAAACAGACAATTAAAGGTGAATTCTCAGCTAATGGTGTTGACAATCCTTTAAAGCATACGAGAGGTGTTATTTCAATGGCGAGAAGTCAGTCATATGATAGTGCGAGCAGTCAGTTTTTTATTATGCATGAAGATACATCTTCGTTAGATGGTCAATATGCAGCATTTGGCTGTGCTTATTCAGGTATGGATATTGTTGATAAGATCTGTGATGACGTAAAGACAGAAGACAGCAATGGAACTGTTTCTAAAAAGAACCAGCCAGTCATTGAAAGCATTACATGTACAAAGATTCAGTAATTTTCACTGAATCTTTTTTTATTTTATGAGAAAAATGGGATTCAAATATGTATGTAATAGTAGGAGGTTATTTTATGGATGAACTATTTGAAACCATTTTTTTCAAAGCTCTGAAGGCAGACTCTACAGATATTCATTTTAAGCTGACAGATCATTTGAGTATTCAATTCAGAGTATTTGGAGAGTTACAGCCCTATCAGGAATATGAAAAGACAACAGGGGCTAAAATCATGAATTATTTGAAATATAAGTCTTTTATTAATGTGAATTATAAGATGGTTCCTCAAACGGGTGCTTTTCATTATTATTTGAATGAGCATATCTATTTCTTACGTGTCTCTTATTTGCCAGGTATGGATTTTGAAAGTATCGTTATTAGAATACTGAATAATCACGAAAACATTACTATTAATGAGATCTCAGAAATAGATGATTTTACTTTCTATCTTAATGAAGTATGTTATCAAAAGTCAGGGTTATTTTTGGTGGCAGGTGCAACTGGTTCAGGTAAATCTACAACTTTATATGCGATTTTAGATAAGATTATTGAAATGGGTGGAAGAAATGTAGTCACGCTAGAGGATCCTATTGAAATAGTAAAGGAACATTGTTTACAGACAGAGATGAATGAAAGCATGGGAATAGACTATTATAATTCATTGAAACAGATTTTAAGACATGATCCAGATGTAATAATGATTGGTGAAATAAGAGATGAGAAGACAGCAAAATTGGCTATTACATGTGCTTTGACAGGACATCTGGTATTATCTACTATTCATGCGAGTAATTCTTTACTAGTTATTAAGAGAATGTTGAATTTAGGTATTAATGAAACGGATTTAGAGGATGTACTTATAGGTGTAGTAACTCAGCGTATTAAATATGATAGAAAAAATAGAAAGGTCATTATACTTCCTGAAACAATGAATAAGAACCAAATTAAAACATATTTTCTTGATCATACTGTCAGCTATCCATCATTTAAGGATAATGCACTTATGCTTATTAAAGAGAAGCATTGTGATCAATATTTGTTTAAGGATGAACTAAATGGACAATGATCTATTGTTTCTAGAAAACCTTTCTAATTTACTTGAGCAGGGTTATGGCATAGAAGAAACATTACTTATTTGTAAAGATATCAATAATCATCCCAGCATTGATACAATACTACAGAAAATATATGATGGGGAAGACTTAACAGACGCTTTATTAGACCCACATCTTCCTAGATTATTTATAGAATTCTTTACCTTCTTTTCTATGCGTTTTACTATTTCTGATGCAATTAAGAATAGCTTAAAGATCTATAATGAAATAATTTCGATAAGAAAGAAATTAACATCACAGATGACTTATCCTTTAATTTTAATTGTGTTTTTACTTTTTTTCTCATTATTTGCGACATTTATTCTCTTTCCAAAAGTGACATCGTTATTTAGTTCATTTGGAATGAATCCATCTTTGAGCTTTAGTATTCTATTTTTTATTATTCGTTTGATTCCTATTCTTATAATCGGTATATTAGTTGTACTTATTGTTTCTTTTGTTTATTTCCTTATCGCACTTAAGAAAAAGAAGTATTGGATTATTGAGCGTTTTCTTAAAGTTCCTTTTTTGAAAAAGTATATTCAAAAGTATTTCACATTTAAGTTCTGTCTTTATTTTAATGAATTATTAGAGGATCACATTGATTCAAATACAATTATAACTATGTTGAATGAGAATATGACTCAGAGTGATATTAAGATAGTATTATATGAGATTTATACAAGATTAAAGGAAGGAGAGCAGTTAGAAAATATTATTGATGGTTTTCCTTATTTTGATCATCTCTTTGTATCTATGTATAAGATGTATTTAAAGAATCCTGAAGAAATAGGCTCAATGAGGGGTTATTTAGATATTTCTCAGGAACAGATTACATATGCAGTGAACAAGTTTACTAAATTCTTTGTACCTATTGTTTATGGGTTTGTCGCATTTTTCGTCATCACTATTTATGTAGCAGTTATAATACCGATGATGAATGTTATTGGAGATATTTAGGAGGTTCTATGAAAAATAATAAAGCAGGTTTTACTTTAATCGAAATGATATTCTGTATTTCTGTTATTCTTGTGATTTTATTACTTGTTATTCCTAATGTTACAAGTAAGAATAATGTAGTAAAAGGCAAAGGATGTGAAGCACAGGTGGAAGTTGTTAATTCACAGATTATACTTTATCAGATAGAACATGATGAATTACCTACAAGTATTTCTCAATTAACATCTGGTTCTAATCCTTACCTCACTCAAAAACAGGCTACATGTCCAAATGGAAAATCTATTTATATATCAAATGGACAAGCTTATGTATAAGAAGGGATTTACGGTTATTGAGATGTTATTTGTTTTGTCTATTACAATCTTTCTATCATCACTTTGTATGACTATGCATACACGCACAATTAATGAACAGGAAGAAATAGCGCTTATTAAAGCAATGTTTGATGAAGCAAGAGCAATGGCTATAGTAGAAAAAGATACAGTAAAGGTATCAGTCTCTAATCATCGCATTGATTTGAGTGGGAAAGAAAATAAGACGTTAAATCTAGAGGAAGGCTATCAGTTTCTTACAAATCATACATTTACATATAATGATCACGGACGTATTAAAATAGCCAAGACTCTTGTTTTAAAAACACCTCATCATACAAGAAAGTTTGTGTTTCAGTTAGGAAGTGGTGCTTATTATGTTACTTAATCATAAAGGAAATACACTTATTGAGTCACTTTTCGCATTGTCTATTTATTTGATGATTGTGGTTTATTTTGTTGGATCTTTGACTGTATTGAATAAGGCACAGCTTAGATTTAGATATGTTCAAGAAAATAGTAATAAACAGGAATTACGCATTGCAGAGGAAGGAGATGATCTCCAATCAAAACTCAAAGAGGCTTTACGCTCGTAGAAATGTTGTTGTCTTTAAGTATTTGTTTAATGATTGTCTTGAATGTACCTTCTATCATACGTGTCTTAAAGATCCCTGTAGTGAGTTATAATCAGGATATTGCGGTAGGCGCTAAACAGCTTGCTGATTATCTTCTTGTTTCCAAGATTAAGACATATAGTGAAGATATTGGATATTATGATGAGAAAGGTGAAGAGAATACCATTATCTTTGATAAGAGAAGGCTTGTTAAAACACCTGGGTATGAAATATTAATAACTGATATAGATGATGTCATTTTCTTTGAAAAAGATGCATATATGTATATGACCATTACGAGAGGACAACAGAAATATACATATATGATCTGTGATTTATATAGAAAGCAGGAAGATTATGTCGAGGAATAGGGGAAGCATATTACAAGTAGTTTTAGTGATCTTCCTAATATTATTTACAAGTATATTCAGCTATTGTACGCTTGTAACAAGACAATATGAATTAACACGCTATCAGAGAATGATGAATGAACAAAGACGTATAGAAATACTATTAAGAAGACATTGGCGTTCTACAATTGATCAGGACATACTACTTAGTGATACCTATGAAATAGAAGAGAGTATTATTAGTTATACTGTAGACGATGATGGAAGGGATTATCTTATTGATTGTGATATTACCACAAAGTCTTATCACTATACCATGCAGGTTAAAATTGATATGGAAACTTTAGATATGCATGAGTGCATATATGGGCATTAATGGATACTTTACTTTATACTATTATTTATGATATAATGATGTCCGATTAGAAAGGATGATATAAAGTTATGATTAATGCAACTGATTTAAGACCAGGAGTAACATTTGAATATGATGGCAATCTTTATGTATGTTTAGATTATAGCCACAACAAGACAGCACGTGCTGCTGCAAACATTCGTGTTAAGATGAAGAACATGAGAACAGGAACTACTACTGAAATGACTTTTGGTAGTAATGCAAAGGTAAAGAAGGCTCAGGTAGAAAAGAGCAAAATGCAGTATTTATATGACAATGGTGGTATGTTAGTATTCATGGATAATGAAACATATGATCAGGTTGAAATTCCTGCAGACCGCTTAGAATGGGAAATCAACTTCATGAAACCTTCTGATAATGTAGAAGTAACAAGCTATGAAGGTGAAATTTTAGGTGTCGCATTACCAGTCAATGTACCATTCAAGGTTATTGAAACTGAAGCAGCAGTTAAAGGTGATACTGCAACAGGTGCAACTAAGTATGCAACTATTGAAACAGGTTACCAGATCAAAGTACCTTTATTTATTGAAGAAGGCGAAGTTGTTGTTGTAAATACAGTTGAAGGTAAATATACAGGAAGAGCTTAATCTCTTCCTTTTTTTCATAGGGGATATTGTATCAATACTTGTAATTATCCCTGTTTTCTTATAAAATATAAGGTAAAGAAAGAAGAGGTAATAGTATGGCACGTAATGAATATTATACATATAAGGATAGCCCAATTAATGGCGATATCATGATGAGTGTTCAAGTTTTTGATATTATCACTAAGCAGGTAGCTGCTGAAGATAAGGATATTAAGCTTGATACATCAAAAGGTTTTTCTGTAACAGGTACTAAGAATCTTGTGAACTGTACAATTAAAGATAATGAAGTTTATATTACAGTTCATGTTCGTATTAAATACGGTACAAACATTACAGCCAAGACAAAAGAATTACAGAAGAAAATTGCTTCTGGAATTAAAGAAATGGCTGCTGTGACAGTAAAGAGTGTTGATGTTGTAGTAGAAGCTATTGATTTCTAAAAGCAAGTCTAACTTGCTTTTATTTTTTTTGAAGAAGCAAAAAGATGTAAAATCTTTTATAAAAAGTGTTGATGTGTTAAAATGAATGAGTATTATGGAGGTCCTTTAAAATGGAAAAAACAATTAGACAAATCGCTAGAGAAAAAGCAGTTATTGCAGTATATCAATGGTTAACAGTTGATGCATCTAAGGAAGAACTTAAAGAATATGTTCATGCTGATGAAGCATTACTTGAAGGAAGATCAGCAGAACAGTTCTGTTATTGGTTGATTGATACAGTTATGGAAAATAAGAGTTCTTATGAAACTTTATTGAATACTAAATTAAAGAGAGGCTGGTCTTTTGATCGTTTAAATAAGATGGAACAGGCCATTCTTCTTGTTGCAACATGTGAATTATTAGAATCAGAATTAGATAAGAGTATTGTAATTAATGAAGCAGTTATTAATGCAAAAGAGTATTGTGATGAAGATTCTTATAAATTTATTAATGGTGTTTTAACTGCAATTGAATAATGGAAAGACAATATGTAAGCGTACATGCTTTAAATCGTTATATTAAAGCTGTACTGGATAGTGATATGCAGCTTCGAACTGTATATATTCGTGGCGAGATATCTAATTATCGTCCACATCCCTCAGGTCATATGTATTTTACTTTAAAGGATGATCAGACAGAATCATCCATTAGTGCAATTATGTTTGCATCACAGGCACGTTATTTAAAGTTTAGACTAAGAGATGGTATGAAGGTATTTATCACAGCACAGGTTTCTGTATTTGAAAGAGCAGGAAGATATCAGCTTTATGTAAGAAGTATGCAGGAAGATGGTTTAGGTAATCTTTACCTTCGCTTCAATGAGTTAAAGCAGACCTTAGAAAAAGAAGGTCTCTTTAATACAATGCATAAAAAGGCTATACCTGTAATGCCTGAACGTTTAGCTATTCTTTCAGCTAGACAAGGGGCTGCCTTGCAGGATGTGTTACGTATACTCCATCAACGTTATCCATTAGTTAGACGAGATATCTATCCTGTACCAGTACAGGGAAGAGATGCTTATAAGTATATTGTAGAGACATTAAGACAGGTTGACCAATTGGGCTATTCTACTATTCTTCTTGTAAGAGGTGGAGGTTCTATTGAAGATCTATGGAATTTTAATGAAGAGGCACTCGCACGTTGTATTTATGATTTAAAAACACCTATTATTACAGGTGTAGGACATGAGACAGATTTTACATTAGTTGATTATGTTAGTGATTTACGTGCACCTACGCCTACAGCAGCTGCAGTAGCTGCAGTACCTTCTCAAAAGGAACTTTTAAGTCATCTCGAAAATAAGATTATGCAATTATCGAATGTCATGAGAAAGACTATTTATCTAGAAAAACAAAAACTAGAACAGTATACACATTCCTATGTTTTTACTGATCCTTCTAGAATATTCGAAACAAAATTCATGAAATTGGATAATGTTCATCTTAAGCTGAATAATTATAAAATTAGAATTAAACAAAAATCACATTATGAAATGCATAAAAAAGCAATTCAACTCAATACGTTGATTAAACAGAAACAATTGATTGAGACAAAGAATATCAGTAATAAACAGGAATTACTTAAAAATTGTTTTGAGAATTATTTGAAAAATAAAAAGACTTCTTTCTCTTATTGTATTGAAAAACTTGATTTATTAAGTCCTTTAAAAACATTACAAAGAGGTTATATCATTTCTAAAAAAAATGATGCAATCATTAAGAGTGTGAAAGATCTTCATACAGATGATACAATTACACTTGTTTATGCAGATGGTGAAAAAGAAGTCATAGTGAAGTAGGTGATGATATGGCAGAAAAGACATATGAAGAAGCAATGGCACGTTTAGATGAAATCATTGATTTATTAGAAAACAATGAAGCGTCCTTAGATGAGAGTTTAGATCTTTATAAAGAAGGCGTGTCACTCGCTGCATTTTGTGATACAAAATTAAAAGATGTAGATCAAGAAGTAACTAAAATTTTTGAGGAAAATCAGTTAAAAGATTATCTAGGTGATGATGATGAATAATATGATTGAAGAAGTGAATGAACGATTAAAAGAAATCTTATCTCAATATCGTCCAGGTTTAGTAAAAGAAGCAATGACTTATTCTGTGATGGCTGGCGGTAAGAGATTAAGACCTCTTCTCTTTATTCAGACATTAAGAGCATATAATGTGGATTATCATAAATATATAGATATTGCATGTGCTATCGAAATGATACATACATATTCTTTGATTCATGATGACCTTCCAGGAATGGATAATGATGATTTGAGACGTGGTAAACCAACATGTCATAAACAATTTGATGAAGCCACTGCCATTTTAGCAGGCGATGCTTTATTGAATGAATCTATGAATGTGATTTTAAGAATGGATTTAAATGATGCACTAAAACTCAAGGTATTAGTTTCTTTATATCAGGCATCCGGGATGGATGGAATGATTTATGGTCAGCAGCAGGATATGTACTTTGAATCGCATAAGGCATCTCTTGAAGAATTACAGGCTATTCATCATGATAAGACAGGTGCACTTATTTCTGTACCAATGAAGATTGCTGGACTTATTGCGAAAGAAGAAGACGCAAACGCTTTAGAAGATATTGGATTCAAACTTGGCCTTGCATTCCAGATTCAGGATGATATTCTAGATGTCACAAGTACAACTGAAACATTGGGCAAAAGAGTAGGTAGTGATATTACAAATCATAAGTCTACATATGTTTCATTACTTGGTTTAGAAGAATCACAAAAGCGTGTAGAAGATTTATTTGAAGAATGCTTAGCTAATGTGTATGGTTTACAACTTAACCATGGATTAATGATTGAATTATTCCAAATTATTATGAAAAGAGTGAATTAAATGGAAATTAAGAAGATTGAGAATCCTCGATTCTTGAAACAATTGAATATTACAGAATTAAATCAATTATCACAGGATATAAGGGATTTTTTAATCGAAAACGTTTCTCAGACTGGCGGGCATTTCTCTAGTAATCTAGGTATTGTGGAATTGACTGTTGCTCTTCATTATGTATTTGATTCACCTGATGATAAATTTCTTTTTGACGTCGGACATCAGTCTTATGCTCATAAGATTTTGACTGGTAGAGCATCTCAGTTTCCTATGTTAAAGAAATATGGTGGATTATGTGGCTTCCAGAATCGTCAGGAAAGTATTTATGATCCTTGGGAAGCAGGTCATTCTTCTACAACTATATCAGGGGCAACAGGTCTGGCTCTTGCTCGAGATCTTAAAAAAGAAAAATTTGAAGTAATAAGCGTGATTGGTGATGCTGCTTTAATGAGTGGAGAATCTTTAGAAGCACTCAATTTCCTTGGTGGTATAGATACAAAGGTTATTGTGATACTAAATGATAATAATATGTCTATTTCACGTAATGTAGGAGGATTATCTAATTTTTTATCTGATGTTAGAATGTCATATCAATATAACCAAGCTAAAAATAATTATACTGAAATCCTTTCACAATCTTCTATGGGACAGAAAATATTTGATGTTACTAAGAAGGTTAAGGATAAGGTAAAAAAGAAAATTTTACTTGATACACCATTTTCACAATTTGATTTGGATTATATTGGCCCAATTGATGGACATAATATAGCTGAATTGATTCGTGCTCTAGAGACAGTAAAGAGTTTAGATCATAGTGTTGTACTCCATGTCCTTACTAAAAAAGGAAAGGGATATGAACCAGCAGAAAAGGATCATTCAGGTATTTATCATAGTGTTGCACCTTTTGATATATCTAAAGGTGTGCAAAAAGTTGTTGATGATGAAAAACATTCATGGAGTCAATCAGTAAGTGATCATATTGAGTATTTGATGAGTAAGAATGATGATATATGTGTGATAACTCCTGCAATGATTACAGGAAGCTGTTTACAGAATATCTTTAAAAAGTATCCTGAGCGATCTTTTGATGTGGGTATTGCAGAAGAACATGCGATGACTCTTGCAGCAGGTCTTTCCCAAGGAGGAGAATTTCCGTTCTTAAGTGTTTATTCTTCTTTCTTTCAGCGTGCTTATGATCAATTGAATCATGATATTGCGAGAATGCATCTTCCATGTCTTATTGGAATTGATCGTGCCGGACTTGTAGGTGGTGATGGTGCAACACATCACGGTGTCTTTGATATTGGTTTGATTGCACCTATTCCAGGAGTAGTTATCATGGCTCCTAAAGATGAAGTAGAAGCGCAGAAACTTATCAATACAGCATATTACAACAAAGACTATCCGTATGTGATGCGTTATTCTAAAAATAAAGTCCTTAATACCCATCAACATACTGATGAGACTATAAAACTAGGTCAGTGGGAATTAATCAAAGAAGCAAATGATGCAATGATTAATGTAGTGACTTATGGCGATAATGTGAACGCTGTAGTAGAAATGGCAGAAGCAGATCATCTACCTATTAATATTATTAACGCACGATTCATTAAGCCGGTAGATACAGAAATGTTGGAAAGAATAAGCGATAAACCAATTATTGTTTATGAAACAGACCTGATCAATGGGTCTTTAGGCAGTATCATGAGTTTATATTATGAAAAGAATCATATAGATGTTGATATGAGTTTTATAGGTATTGAAGATCACTATGTCACTTTTGGAGATAATGAATCCTTATATAAACAGGAACATATTTCGTTGAATGATTTGAAAAATAAAATTGAGGAAATAAAACATGAAAAAAGAAAGAATTGATATTTTATGTGTCCAGCAGGGGTTGTTTGAGTCTAGAAATCAGGCTCAAAGAGCCATTATGGCGGGCATTGTAAGAGATGAAAATGATTATATTGATAAGCCAGGAACAAAGATTCCAGTTGATACAAAACTTTTTGTCAAGGGTGAAAAATTAAAATATGTATCACGTGGTGGTTTGAAACTTGAAAAAGCGATTGAACTATACAATTTAGATCTTACAGATGTCATTATGATTGATATTGGTTCATCTACTGGAGGCTTTACTGATTGTGCTCTTCAGCATGGGGCAAAGAAGGTTTATGCTGTAGATGTAGGAACCAATCAGCTTGTATGGAAACTTCGTAATGATGAACGTGTAGAAGTCATGGAACAATATAATTTCCGTTATGCTAAGCTTGATGATTTTAAGTATGGCATGCCTACATTTGCTTCTATTGATGTTTCTTTTATTTCTTTAAGACATATGTTCAATGCATTAAAGAATGTGATTGCGCCTGATGGTGTAATCGTATCTTTAATCAAGCCTCAGTTTGAAGCAGGTAAAGATGATGTTGGAAAACATGGTATTGTAAAGGATCCAAAGGTTCATAAAAGAGTTATTGAAGAAGTCATTGGCTATGCAAATGATAATGGCTTCTCTTTAAAAGGTTTAACATTCTCACCTATTACTGGTGGGGAAGGTAATATTGAATTCTTAGGTTATTTTGTAAATGATCATCAAGAGAATTCAGCTTATTGTATTGATGATGTTGTAAGTGAAGCACATAAACATTTTAATGAAAGTAGGTGATTTTAAATGTTGAAAAGTCTATTTATCTCTTCTTTTGTCATTATCGATCAAACAACCGTTGACTTTGATGAAGGCATGACAGCCTTAACAGGTGAAACAGGCGCAGGTAAATCTATTATTATTAATGCACTCGAACAATTATGTGGTGCAAGAGCATCTTCTTCACTTGTAAGAAAAGGCTCTAAGAAAGCAGTCATTGAAGGTGTTTTTGATATGAATGATTCAATTCAGAAGATTCTAGACGAATTGAATATAGACGGTGATGATGATCTTATTATCATAAAAGAAATATTAGACAATGGACGTTCAACAATTAAAATCAATTATCGCACTGTCACAAATAGTGCTTTAAAACAAGTGGCTCCCTACTTATTAGATATTCATTCACAATATCAAACACAAGAAATATTTAATGTAAAAAATCATTTAAAGATATTGCAGTCATTTATGAATCACCAGGATGATTCATTACTATCTGAATATCATAAATACTACTTTGAATATAAGAAAATTTCACAGAAGCTCAGGAAACTTGAACAAGAGGATCTGAGTGATGAAAGAATAGAATATTATCAGAAACAGTATGATGAACTAAAGGATTTTGAATATACAGATGAAATAATTGATCAGCTTGAAGAAGAACTCAGAATGATGAAAAACTATGAATCCATGCATAAATATATGACTGAGTTTGATGAAGCTATGTCTGACAAGCAAGGTGCATTAAATCAAATAAATGATGCATTAGGTGCACTTGGTCATATGAGTAATACAGAATCTTTTAATGAATTATATGATGAATTCTATAATCAATATTATAGTATGCAGGATCTTGTAGATCGCATAGAAACAGCGTTTGATTCTATTGATTTTGATGAATATCGTTTCAATGAACTTCAGGAAGAACTTTTTACTATTCATCGCCTGCAAAGAAAGTATGGATACTCAGTAGATGATATCTATCAGGCACAGACAGAATTAAAAGAAAAGCTAGATGCTGCGTTGAATCGTGAAGATGTACTTGCTGATTTAAATAAACAAAAAGATCAAGCTTATCATGAAGCATATCAGATTGCGTCAAAACTAACATCGTTAAGAGAAGAACAGGGACTCATTTTTGTTGATACACTAGAAAAAGAATTAAAAGATCTTTATCTACCTGATGCAAAACTAAAGGTAGATATAAAGGAATGCAGTCTTAGTGATACTGGAAAAGACGACATTACGTTTATGGTTTCTATGAATAAAGGACAGGCTTTTACTCCTTTAAATGAAACAGCAAGTGGTGGTGAAATATCACGTTTGATGTTAGCCATTAAAACAATTACTATGAATCAAAACCAAATGAATACAGTTGTTTTTGATGAAATTGATACAGGTGTGAGTGGTAAAGTTGCTGATGCAATTGGATTAAAGATGCATTCTATTTCATTAAACAATCAAGTATTATGTATTACACATTTGCCTCAAGTGGCCATTCATGCTGATCATCATTATGCGATTAAGAAATCATCTCATGATGAAGAAACATATTCAACGCTTGCAGTATTAAATGAAGATGAAAGAATAGAAGAAATTGCGAAGATGCTTTCTGGTGATGTGATTACTCCAGAAGCAATCGATAATGCGAAAAGATTATTACAGGGATGAGCATATAACACATATGCTCATTTTTTAGGAGGATAGGTATGCGTATTATATTTCATATTGATATGAATGCATTTTATGCAAATTGTGAGATTTCTCAGCATCCAGAATTAAAAGGAAAACCTATTGTCATTAGTCATAATTCTAAAAGAAGTGTTGTCTCTACTGCTTCTTATGAAGCAAGAGAATTTGGTGTTCATTCCGCAATGCCTCTATTTATGGCAAAAGAGAAATGTCCTGATCTAATAGTAGTAGAACCACATTTTAATCTTTATCATAACTTATCACAAAGATTCTTTGAAATCGTTTATACGTATAGTAAAAAGGTAGAAATAGCCAGCATTGATGAATGTTATGTGGATATGAGTGATTATTTCACATCGACTCATGCGCAGCCTTATGTTGTGGCAAAGGAAATACAAGATAAGATTTTAGAAACTTTATCTCTTCCTTGTTCTATTGGGATATCTCCTAATAAGTTTCTTTCTAAAATGGCTTCTGATATGAAAAAACCTTTAGGTATTACTATTATTACTCAAAGAAACTTAAAAGAAGTATTATGGCCTATAAAAGTAGGGGATATGTATGGCATAGGAAAAAAGACAGCACCTAAACTAGAAGAAGTGGGTATTAAGACAATTGCGGATATTGCGAATTATGATAACTATCAGACAATTAGACAATTTCTAGGAAAGAATACACTTATATATTATAATCGTGCCAATGGTAGAGATTTATCTCCTGTTGTTTATGAAGATACGGATATGAAATCTATTGGTCATTCTACGACTTTTGAAAGTGATATTAGTGATGAAGATAGCTTGAAAGAGGAATTCAAGAAGGTATGTTTAACTGTAGCTGAACGTGCATCAAAACATGATATGTATTCTAACTGTGTTGTGATTACATTAAAATATACAAGATTTAAAAGTGTTACAAGACAAATGCTGGTACAGGAATATATGAATGATTATGAGAAAATATATAGCTATGTGATGATGCTTTTTAATAAGCATTATACCCATGAACCATTAAGACTTATTGGTGTTACTCTTAATAATGTAAAAAGAAAAGAAGCAATCATTGAACAGATGAATATATTTGATACAAAGAATAAAGCAGTAGATCCTATTGATAGTTTGATTGAAAATATCAATAAAATGACGAGTGCACATCTGATTAAAGCAAAAGACTATCGTATAAATGGAAAAAGTTAAAAAAAGTTGTTATAATTAGCTAAGAGGTGTGATACGTGCAAGATTATGATTTAAAAGATTTTAAGAGCTATTTAATGTTTGAACGAGGATTAAGCGAGAATACTGTAGATGGTTATATGAGAGATCTAAGAGCTTTTTATGATTATATTGATTATGATATCGAAAAGTTTGATTTGGCTCATCTAGACACTTATTTTAGCGAATTAAAGGATGATGGGTATAAAGTAACTTCTATTCGAAGAAAAATTGTCTCTTTAAGACAGTATAATGAGTTTCTTTCTCGTACAAAAGGGATGAAGGATGTTATGTCCAAATATGAATTACCTAAAACTGAAAAGAAACTTCCACAAGTATTAAGCTTAGAAGAAATAGTTAAGGTGATTAATCATATTGATGATACGACCCCTGCAGGGAAAAGAAATAAGTCAATGATGCTTCTTCTTGTTAGTACAGGTATGAGAATAAGTGAACTTGTTCATTTAGAAATAAATGATATCAATCATTCAGTGTCTAATGTTCGTGTAATAGGTAAAGGTAATAAAGAAAGACTTATTCCTTTAGATCAGGAGACATTTCATTATGTTTATAGCTATATGCAAAATGAACGCTCTTTCTTTGATAAGAAAAATAGCCTTTGGCTTTTTATGATGAATGATGGTCGTCGTATGACAAGAGAAAACTTCTATAACATCTTACAGAAACTTGTACTAGAAGCAGGGGTTAGAGATCATTTTACACCCCATATGTTAAGACACACGTTTGCGACTACGTTATTGGAAAATCATTGTGATTTAAGATCCATCCAGGTTATGCTTGGACATCAGGATATTTCAACCACAACAATATATACACATGTAACACATAAGCAGATTATGGATGACTATAATAAGTTTCATCCAGGTAATGCAAGGAGGAAAGATGATGAGTAAAGAATTATACAAAAGAGTATTTGTGATTGTATGTGATTCTATGGGTATTGGACATGCAGAAGATGCAGCTTTATTTGGTGATGAAGGTGCCAATACGATTGGTCATATTTGTGAAGCAAAAGATGGTTTAAATGTAATTAATATGGAAGGCTTAGGTTTAGGTAATCTAGGAGACTTTAAAGGTATTCATCCAATTGCACATCCATTAGGTACTACTGCTACTTTAAAAGAAGTATCCAACGGGAAGGATACAATGACAGGTCATTGGGAAATGATGGGACTTAAAGTCACTAAACCTTTTAAAACATTTACTGATACAGGTTTTCCTGAAGAATTTATAAAACTATTTGAAGAAAAGACAGGTAGAAAATGTCTTGGAAACTATGCAGAAAGTGGTACTAAGATTTTAGATGATCTAGGAGAAAAGCAATTAGAAACAGGAGACTGGATTGTTTATACATCAGCTGATTCTGTATTCCAGATTGCTGCGAATGAAGAAATAATTCCATTAGAAGAATTATATGAAGCATGTCATATTGCAAGAGAATTACTCATGGATGAAAGATGGAAGGTTGGACGTGTAATTGCTAGACCTTTTGTAGGACGTAAAAAAGGAGAATTTAAACGTACACCTAATAGACATGACTATGCTTTAAAGCCATTTGGTAAAACAGTACTTAATAGTTTAAAGGATGCAGGACTAGATGTAGTAGGAGTTGGTAAGATTCCTGATATTTTTGTAGATGAAGGTATTACAAAAGGTATTCATACTGTTTCTAATAAGGATGGTATGGAAAAGACAATTGCACTTGCAAAAGAAAACCATCATGGACTCATCTTTGTGAATCTAGTAGACTTTGATGCAGTATATGGACATCGTAGAAATGCGATTGGATATGGAGATGCTATTGAAGAATTTGATGCACAGCTCTCTGATTTAATGGCTGCAATCAATGATGATGATTTAATCATGATTACAGCTGATCATGGTAATGATCCTACTTGGAAAGGTACAGACCATACAAGAGAACATGTCCCACTACTCATCTACAGCAAATCATTACATCATCCTAAAAACTTAGGATTACTTGAAAGCTATGCAGTAATAGGTGCAACTATTGCAGATAACTTTAATGTAGAAAATCCAGGTATTGGTGAATCTATATTAAAAGAACTTGAAAGGGATGCTTAATGGAAAAACAGAGAAAAATTATTATAGTCTCTCTTGCAGCAAACTTAATGGCTGTTATACTGTATGTTTTTGGAATAACTCTTGCGAAAGGTAACATCATCATTGAAGCACTATATTTTATTATGGCTTCACTACTTGTTGTATCTGCAGTTATTTCATTATTTAATAATTATAAAAAGTATAAGAAAGCACTTTATATTTATTTGATAATCATCAATGTAGTACTAGAAGTACTATTTATTGGAAATTTGATCATTTAAACGCCGTACAAAACGGTGTTTTCTTTTTTGACAAATAGAGGAGGGGACTAATAAAAAAATCCCCTTCTATTAAAAAGGGGGAGGAATAAACTAGATATATAAAGGCTCATCGTTTTTGAGTACTTGTTTATTTTTTGTTTTCGCAATATAGAAAACTTCACTTGTTTCTGCTTTATAATAAATATCTAAAGTAAGAATTGAAGTCTTCTTATAACCAAGTTCGACAAGGTGATTAATAACCATATTTTCAATATCATCTAAAGATACATCATGATAGTTATACTGTATCTGAATATTCATCTTAACAGGCTTATAAGTAGTCTTAGCAGTTGTTTTCTTAGCTACAGTTTCTTTCTTTACTGTAGTAGTCTTTTTAGTAGCAGCTTTCTTAGGTTTAGCGGCCTGAGTCGTTGTCTTTTTAGATGCTGCAGTAGTAGTCTTTTTCATAATGGAGATCCTCCTTTGATACTCTAATTATTACTATTATTATAGCACACTCAATTTACAATTCAAATGTAACAGATATAATCAAAAAATTACATAATATATATTATGCGAAGTAATATATACAAGAAAGAAACTCCCAATGAAGGGAGTTTTATAGTACTATTTTTCGTCTTTATTTGCACGATCGATAGAATCATATAACTTAGTGACATAATTACCACTAAAGCAAGACATACATAAATCACAGTTTCCATCCATATCATGCTTAACAGATTTCTTTAATCCTTCCATTGAAATAAATGCTAAAGAATCAGCTTCAATGAATTGACATAATTCTTCTACATTCATACGATGTGAGATTAATTCTTCTAGTGTAGAAATATCTACACCATAGAAACATGGGAACTTAATGGCTGGAGAAGCAATTCTAACATGTACTTCTGTGGCTCCTGCTTCTTTTAATAGTTTTACAATACGTTTAGAAGTTGTACCTCTTACGATAGAGTCATCAATCATGATAACTCTTTTACCTTTTACAATAGAAGATACAGCTGAAAGCTTCATTCTTACCCCACGTTCACGCATTTCCTGTGTTGGCTGGATAAATGTTCTACCTACATATTTATTCTTGATAAGCCCCATTTCATAAGGAATACCAGATGCTTCAGAGTAACCAATGGCAGCTGAAATAGAACTATCAGGTACACCAATAACTAAATCTGCTTCTACTGGTGCTTCTTCAAATAAAGTCTTACCACAAGTCTTACGTGCTGTATGAACATTAATACCATCTAGATTACTATCAGGTCTAGAGAAGTAAATATATTCCATTGCACATAGCTTGTTGCAGATAGGCAAAGCTTCAGTATACTTTTTAGATTTAATAATACCATCTTTTACACGGATGATTTCACCTGGTTCTACATCTCTTACATATTCTGCTCCCGCAATATCTAAAGCACATGTTTCAGATGAGAACATATAACCTCCACTTGGAAGTCTACCCATAGATAAAGGTCTTAAACCATATCTATCTCTTGCAACATAAAGAGCATCCTCTACTAAAATAACAAATGCGAATGCTCCATCAATCTTTTCTAATGATTTACAGATACGATCTACAAATCGTCCTGTTTCTCTCTTAATTAAATGACCAAGAACCTCAGTATCACTTGTTGAATTAAAGATTGAACCATTTTCTTCAAGTTCCTTCTTTAATAAGTTAGCGTTTACAATATTACCATTATGGGCAATACCCATCATACCATCAAGAGTACGGAATAAGAATGGTTGAACATTCATGATTCCTCCCCCACCTGCAGTTGAATAGCGGACATGTCCAATAGCTGCATTACCTGATAATTTTTCAATTTTTTCTTTATTAAATACTTCACTGACTAAGCCTTCACCCTTATGGATATTAAGCTTTCTACTTTTATTGCGGACAACAATACCTGCAGCCTCCTGTCCACGATGTTGTAAAGAATGTAAGCCATAATATGTTAATTGAGCAGCATTGTCATCGCCCCATATAGCAACAACTCCACATTCTTCATGTAATTCATCATGATTCTTGATCATAATAGCCTCCCTGTTTAATAGATTTCATTGATATAGCGCTTCTCAAGAGGTGTATTATCCTCCTGATTACACATCATTGTGATCATATCTGTTTTTTCACCATGAATAGACGCCATGCAATCTGTTTCGATGCGAATGTCTTTATAGAAATAAACAGAAATCGTTTTGAGGATGTCATCTAAATATTCTTTATTGTATATAAATTCTGAAATATAGACAAACTTCCCCCTATCATTATAAATCATATATCCCTGTTGTCCATACTCATTTTTAAATGTTAGAACAGAATCGTTAAATGCAGCACATCTAAATCTTAGATAATCATTAAAATAATCTTCATCACGTATTAAATAATGGTTAAAATTTGCTGTATAACGCATGTAATCATCATAGAGATGACATATATCCTGGGACAGGCAGATATTACTAGGAAGGCAATACTTAGCTTTATCAAGCTTATAAAGAATATGTCTATGAGATTCTTTAAAGCCAAAAGGCATATAAATTTCAGGATGATAAGCCTGTAAATAAATACGTTTATCTTTATAAATATCTAATACATGATTCATTAATAATTTCATGAATCCCTGTCCTTCATACTCTCTTCTTGTAGAAACTCCTAGAATAAAATAACTATCTTCGTAATCTTTTACTTTAAAAGGTACAATCTGTAAAGCAGAAATAATTTTGTCTTTAAAACGTACAACGTATGTATTCTCTTTTTTATATCTATACTTGAAATAGAAATCAGTAGAGACTTCATCTTCATCCTCAAAACGGTCCATCCAGATTTCTTTGATTGTTTCAGTATCTTCATCTGTTGCCTGTGTAACGATGGCATCATTAATAAATATACGTGTCTTTTCAACCATATGACAAGGATGCATACGTTCTTTAGAGATACGAAGATTTTCTATTCCCATATCTTCTTCTCTATTTACATATTTAAAATCCGCACATTCATGTTCTAAGAATTCTTTTCTTAAAGTCACATAAAGACCTCTAATAGTTTTATCAGCTTTTTCAATATGAATCTGTATTGTTTCATGCTTTAATGGAGAACCAATCATAAAAGCCTTTAATTCGTTATTAATAAAAATACCACCTATCTTAATAGGTAATTGATCCTGGGTAGAAAGAAGATACATAATTCCATATACTTCAGAAGTTAAGGATTCACTCTGTTCATGCTCTTCCCTTTCCCATTTTAATAGATCACTGAAAATCATAGGCATATCATCATCTGCATTCAATGTACGATATTCATAATTAGGATATTGAGAGATGAAGTTATGATAATTGTTTCTCATCTTCTGCATCTTCTTGCCTGATAATGTAATTAATTTCTCTTTATCATATACATAATCATCTAAATCCCTTGTATGCTCATACACAAATTGTCCAGGACATACTTTCTTTAATTCTTCTACAAAAGATGGAATAGCACAATCAATCATAAAAGGAAACTTATTTTCTTTTGCATAATTCACCATGTATTCAACAGCTTCTTTGTAGTATTCGCAAGATGCAAAAGGCATCGCAAAAAAGCGATGTCCTTTATAGTTATGTAACATGATGCAGAAGTGATCATGAATCTCATATTCAATATGATATTCATGATTCCACATCATCATAGTCACGAAATTTGAGTTATAGCCTTCATAATTGGCTTTATCTAAATAAGGTAAAACAGTATTTAAATCAGATAATTTTAAGGGTTTCATTTTATTTTCCAAGCATCATATGTATAAATTGTTTAGCTACACGCCCAGAATAGCCTCCGTTTCTTAATTCCCATTCCATAGCTAAACGATGGAGTTCATTACGATCAATATCTAAATGATACTGTTCAGCAAGTCCATCTACTATATCAAGATAGTGTTGCTTATCTGGATAAACATAAAGAATCTGGACACCAAAACGGGCAACAAGTGATAATTTTTCTTGTTTAGCATCATTGACATTCACTTCATTGTCATCTCTTTCGCCCCAAGTTTCCTTAATTAAATGTCTACGGTTACTTGTGGCATAAATAAGGACATTATCAGGTTTCTTTTCTAGTCCGCCTTCAATGACTGCTTTAAGATATTTATATTCTGTTTCATATTCTTCAAAAGATAAATCATCCATGAAGATAATGAACTTATAATTACGGTTCTGTAATTCTCCAATAATTTCTGGAAGATGGATAAATTGATGCTTATACACTTCAACCATTCTTAAACCGTCCTTGTAATAACGATTTAATATAGCTTTGATACTTGATGACTTACCAGTTCCATTATCACCATACAATAAGACATTATTTGCTTTCTTACCATTAATAAATGCTTCTGTATTTGCAATTAAACGATCCTTTTGACGTTCATAGCCTATGAGTTGTTCAAGTGTATTATCTTCTATATGATTGATAGAAACGATATTGCCATCTACATATCTAAAAGCCTTATTTAAACCGTATTTACCAACACCATACTTGTGATAATGATTATAGAGGATGTTATAGAAATCTTCAACAGATGTGCTTTGTGCAAGATTATTTTGTAATTCACTGAAGACTTCATAAATCTCTTTATTAATAATTGGCTTAGAATGTGAGAAATGGAAGAAAATCTCTCTATTTAGTCCTTCTAGATCATCAAATGAAGAATGAAATAAATCATAGAAGTAAGTGAGATCTCTCAATACAAGTGCTCTTAATGTATCATCAACATCTACAACACGTTCTAGTGAAAGCGAGAAGACATTTTCATGCATTGCAAGCAAATGAGTAAGTAAGCTCTGCATCAAGTGATCATGAAGATCATATTTTTCAGCAACCTGTAAGAATTTCGCAATAAAATCATGCTGAATTGCCTTATTGTCTAATTGTTCAACGTTCTTTAATAGGAAAAGAACGTCTTCATCATCTGTTAACTGATAATATACTGTTAAATCATTTAAATACACAAATAACCCCTTCTTTCATTAGTTCTTGAAGCTATGAATAGGAGCTGGAATACGTCCACCACGGTTCACAAATTCATCACAAGAGAATGAATTCACTGGCATAATTGGGGCATAACCTAATAAACCACCAAATTCAACTGTATCTCCTACATCCTTACCAATAACTGGAATAAGTCTTACTGCAGTTGTCTTCTGGTTGATCATACCAATAGCCATTTCATCTGCGATAATACCAGAGATTGTTTCGGCTTTTGTATCACCAGGAATTGCAATCATATCTAGACCTACTGAACATACACAAGTCATTGCTTCTAGTTTTTCTAAAGTTAAAGATCCTGCATTGACTGCATCAATCATACCCTGGTCTTCACTAACTGGAATAAAGGCGCCTGACAAACCACCTACATAAGATGAAGCCATAACGCCACCCTTTTTCACCTGGTCATTTAAGATAGCAAGTGCTGCAGTAGTACCCGGAGCCCCTACTCTTTCAAGACCCATGCTCTGTAAACAATCAGCAATAGAGTCACCAATAGCAGGTGTAGGTGCTAAAGATAAGTCAATAATACCAAACGGAATACCTAATGCTTCAGATGCTTCTAATGCAACCAACTGACCTACACGAGTGATCTTAAATGCAGTTTTCTTGATGATTTCGCATAGTTCACCAAAGTCTTTACCTTTTGCGTTCTTAATTGCTTTATGCATAACACCAGGACCACTGACACCAACATTAATAATGGCGTCTGATTCACTGATACCATGGAATGCACCAGCCATAAATGGGTTATCATCTGGGGCATTACAGAAGATAACAAGTTTAGCACAGCCAATAGACTCAATATCCTTAGTAGCATATGCAGTCTTTTTTACAATCTGTCCAAGTAATGCGACAGCATCCATATTAATACCAGTCTTAGTAGAACCAACATTAACACTTGAACATACAAATTCAGTTTCCTTCATAGCCTGTGGAATAGACTCAATAAGCATACGTTCAGCTTTAGTCATTCCTTTAGAAACAATGGCAGTATAACCACCAATAAAGTTAATACCTAATTCCTTTGCACATTTATCTAGTGTTTTTGCAATCTGTACATAGTCTTCTGGCTTCTTGCAGGCTGAAGATCCGATAGTTGCAATAGGCGTAACTGAGATACGCTTATTCACAATAGGAATACCATATTTTTTTTCAATAGACTGTCCTACAGGTACAAGATTTCTTGCAGTAGACATGATTTTGTTGTAAATATTGTCACAAAGAACATCTAAAGAAGAATCAATACATTCAAATAAGCTAATACCGATTGTAATAGTTCTTACATCTAGATTTTCCTCTTCAATCATTTTATTTGTTTCAATAACTTCAAACTGATTAATCATCTACACATCTCCTTATAATCTATGCATCATATTAAAGATTTCTTCATGCTGGATTTTAATATCAACACCAATTTCTTTACCTAAAGCAGCAAGTTCATCTGCTAAGTCATTAAATGCTTTGCTAGAAGCATCATGATTGACAATCATCATCATATTGAAATAACCTTGTACAATAGTCTGAGAGATATCTAAAATATTAATATCATTCTCAGCAAGATAAGTACATACCTTTGCAATAATACCTACCTGATCCTTTCCAACTACAGTAATAATACCTTTTTTCACAGTCGAATCCTCCGTTTTCATAAATTTTTAAACATTATAGCAAAACTAAGTAAAAAGATAAATAAAAAGTGTAAAAATATGCTTAGACTAAATAATAGCCTTTAAAAGTAATTTAAATTGATTGTAATATCAAAAAAAGAGAAGGAATATCTCCTTCTCTTTTGTGTGTTTATGTTATTCGCCTAATAATTTAAGAGCACTAGCAAGAACAGCCTTACCGTTCATTGTTCCGTAATCTCTCATATCGATAACGTCAACAGGGATAGCACCAGCTTTTCTTGAAGCAGCTAACTTTTCGATTGCAGCTTTCTGGAATCTAACCTGTGGGCCAAGTAAGATACAGTCAACTTCTTCTAATACTCTAGGTGCATCAGAGAATGGTAAAGCGAAGATTTTTGCTTCAACTCCCTGTTCCTTAGCTGCGGCTTCCATTTTAGTTACTAATAAGCTAGTAGACATACCTGCAGAACATACTAATAAAATTGTTTTCATTGTCATTACTCCTTTTCTAATTTCTGAATTTATTATACTAATTTTTAGCCATGATGTAAACACTTACCCAAAAGTTTTTTTGGCACAGTACAAAAAAGGATATTCAAAAGGCTATAAATTTAATTTATAATATTTTAGAGGTGGTTAAAATGAAGATGTTAGTTGTAAGTGATTCGCATATGTATAACGATATATTAGAAAATATAACAAATAAATGGAAAAACAAGGTGGATTTATTGGTACATTGTGGAGACTCCTCTCTCCTTCCAGATAATCCATTACTTAAAGATTATGATATAGTTGTACATGGAAATCATGATGAAGAAGTCTTTCCTCACTATGTAGTTTACAAAGATATATTTGTGACCCATGGTAATGATTATCATGTCTATGCAGGCTATGATGAACTTATAAAAGCATGTAAAGAAAATCATTGCACGATATGTTTTCATGGACATACACATGTGCCTACGATTCAGATTCATGAAGGAATCATTTTTGTGAATCCAGGTAGTGCGATGATCAATCGAGGAAGTTATGGTTATGGAACATATGCCATTGTGGAGACAGAACCATTTCATGTCATCTATTATGATAATCTAGATCATCATATCTGTAACAAGGAAGTTCTTGAAGAAGGTATGGTATTACTTGATGAATTTAAAAAGATTGTAAAGAATATGAAATAAGGGAGATAGCGAACTATCTCCCTTTAAAAATACTATTTTTCTTCTAGTCTTTTTCTCTTATATTCAATGATGAACATGACTTCCTTTAGATCTTCATCTGGTAATTCAGATAATAATCTAGCAATATTCGCAATATTATAGTAGTCATATTTCTTACCACTCATGATTTCTTCTACACTACGTCCATATAAGCGTGAAAGAATTTTTAATTCCCCTACTGTTACATCTCTTTTACCATTTTCAATATCTGAAATTGCAGAATGAGGTACATTAAGATGTGCAGCAACTTCTTTTTGTGTTAAGTTCTTAAAAGTTCTATAAGTTTTTAGACGTTTAGCGAGATCCATATCTAATGCCATAAGTTTACCTCCCCATTTCTATCTGTAGTTTATTATAACACAAAAAAATAAAGGTGGCAATTTAGGAATTATGAAAAATATAGATTTTATCTAAAATATTATTTGAAATATCCTACTACATAAGGCTTCTTTAAATCACTTTTTTTCCCTTTAGAAGTACGTTTTTTTATGTCTTCTAAAACGGTTACAGTCTCATTTTCATCTTCTGTAGTCAACATAATAAAATATGAAATATTTAGAGATTGATGGTTTTCTACATAGATTGGTTCATTATGTAGTATATGATTACGACATTGATCATCAGTAAAGATATCAAAAGAAACACCTTTTCTATCTACAATCTTATAAGAATGTTTTTTGCACATACCACAATGTGGTACTTTCTTATGGAAATAAGATTGTGAAATGACACAGTGTTCAGTGATCATATTCTCTGTTTTACCATAGATAGGCAAAATAAGATCAACATTATAATCCTTCATCTGTTTAATCTGTTTTCTTGTACATTCAAATGATGCAATGACTGATTCTTTAAATGCATAAGCATCATAATGGTTATAAATATTAAATCCCTGACCAATAATAAGAGGATGATCTTTTAACAATCTATAACTGCCAAAGTCATTGACAATTAACGTATTGAATTCTTTCAATAAAGGATTGTGAATGACTTCCTGTATATCTTTATCATGCATAATACGAGGCAGATAAAGATTAGGTACTTTATCATATTTTTTGAAGCATTCTAATGCTTCTTTTAGATCTGCATCATAGTAGTAGTAGACATGATCATAATATCTTAAGGCAATTTCTAACTGTTTTATATTAGAAACTACTACATGATACTCAGATACACTTTGTGGAATGACTTTAAGAGGCTGTATTTCTTTAATAGGAGCCTTGTGGTGCTTTTTAAAGGCAAATAATGCATCTAGCTTAGAAAGTGCCTCACGACGCATATTATTAATGATTGTGATAGGTATAAATAATTCACCATATAACTCTACATCAATCTTATCTGCTTCATACACAGTATGACCAAGCTTATTGAGATGATCAATGATATTCTCTTTAGTGGCAGCACGCTTTGATGCTTCTTCAATGATTTGTTCACTTACTACAGATACTTTTTCTTCATCACATTTTACAACAAGCGTACAAGGCTTATTAAGAGATGCTTTAAAGTACATATCAATCTTTCGATATTTCTTTTCTTCCTGATATGTTTTCTGCATACGGTTAATTGTATCTACACTGATTGTCTTATTAACAGTTCCACCCTTCACTACATCATCAAACTCAATCTGAACATTCATGCCTGCTTCTGCTTTATTGATGAGCTTATTTTGATAATAAATCTTATTGACAGGTCGTCCTTTATCTATTTCAGTAAAGACAATAGAATCACCCTGTGTTAAATCATTTTTTAGGGCTATAGAGACACGTTTACTACGGTAGTCATATCCTTTAACATAACCTAAGAAAACGCCCTGATTACCTGAAAATGTCTCGTCTACAATCTTATCAGCATGAAATGGATAACCAGATGTATAATGACGATTAAACATCTGTTTCATATCATTGAAGTTCTCTTTTGTATAGCTAGGTGTATTCTCATAATAATGTTTAATAGCTTTAGAATAAACCTGAGTGACTGCAGCTACATATTCAGGACGCTTCATACGCCCTTCTATCTTTAAAGAAGCAACACCTGCTTCAATATATTCATTAATATGATCAGATGTACATAAATCCATTGTAGACATGAGATAACTTGTATCAATCACTTTGCCATCTTCTTCTAAACTATAAGGTAAACGGCATGGCTGTGCACAGGCGCCTCTATTACCACTTCTTCTACCAATCATACTAGACATCAAACACTGTCCAGAATAAGCCACACATAATGCACCATGCGCAAATACTTCTATTTCTAAATCTGTATGAGAACAGATATATTTAATTTCATCAATGGTATTTTCTCTAGCAAGAACAACTCTTTTAACACCTAGATCTTCAAAATAACGTAATGCCTCTAATGACATCACACTCATCTGAGTAGAAGTATGAAGTTCCATATCAGGATATCTTTCATGAACAAGCTTTAATAAGCCTATATCCTGAATAAGAAGTGCATCTATTTGTAACTCATATAAATTATCAATTAATGAAATGACATCTTTCATTTCATCATCTTGATATAATGTATTAACAGTTACAAATATTCTTACATTTCTTAGATGAGCATACTGAATAGCCTGGTCTAGTTCTTCTAGATTAAAGTTCTTAGCGAAGGCACGTGCTGAAAAGGCAGTTGTTCCAAGATAAATCGCATTAGCGCCATTCGCAATAGCGCCCTGCAGAGACTCAAAATCACCTGCAGGGGCCAATAATTCAATTCTATTCATTTATACGAGCTTTTGAGCTAAATCATAGCACATACGTGCTGATGATTTTGCAGCTTCCTTAAGATATTGATCAAACTGGATAGAACTGCTGCCTTTATCAAAAATATCACTTAAGCCACGCGCAATAATAAATGGTTTATTAAAGACTGTACATACCTGAGCTACTGTTGCAGCTTCCATTTCAGAACATAATGCATCAGGGAAGTGTTCTTTGATTGTATCTACCTGGTCTTTTCTTGCAACAAATTGATCACCAGAGACAATAAGACCACTATATACTGTTAAGCCATTATGTTCAAAGATTTCTTTTGCATAAGAAACAAGTGTCACATCGGCTTCATAGTAAAGAGGCATATCAGGTACTTGTCCATATGGGCGTCCAAAAGCAGTGACATCGACATCATGATGCGCTACCTTTTCACTGATGATGACATCTCCGACATTTTCTTTTAAATCAAGTCCACCTGCAGAACCAACATTGATGACATGATCAATATCAAAGTTCTTTAATAAAAGAGTAACTGAAATAGCTGCATTGACTTTACCAATACCACCCTGGACAACTACAACTTCTTTTTTTCCTAATAAACCTTCATAAAAATGATAATTACATTCCTGGTATTCTTTTTCAACATTCATTAAAGCAAGTATTTCATTGACTTCTTCTTCCATTGCACCAATAATACCTAACATGTTAATCCCTCACTTTCTTTACTACAAATATAATACGTTCACACTCTTCCTTGTATTCACCAAAATCACTATAATAAGCAATTGACTTAAATCCTGCTTTTTTAAGCATCTTAACATATTCTTCAACAGGAAGTGTTTTTTGACGATGTGTTTCATCAACATGATGACCATCTTCATCAATAATAATATGATGGGTAATTCCACCTTTATGATCACTTTCTACATCCCATGAGAAGAAGAAATCTTCATCTTCATTCTTTTCATGGTAATCATCTAAAATCACATTACATTTATAAAGACTGTTCACATCAAAAATAAATGTTCCATTATATTTTAAACCTTCATAAACATTATTAAAGACATCTTGCACCTTCTTTTTGCTTAAAACATAGTTAATTGCATCTGTTAAACAAAGAATAGTATCTACAGGCTGAGATAAGGCAAAATCACACATATCAATTGTTTCAGTTAGAAGTTCAACACCTTCATCCTTGGCTTTTAAAGCAGTGATATTTACCATATCTTCAGATAAATCAGTAGCTAGAACCTGATGACCTTCTTTCGCAAGTTCAATAGCAGTTAATCCAGTTCCACATCCTAGTTCTAATACTGTTTTAAGATTAGCGTGTTTATGAATAAATTCTAAATAATCTGAATAGAAGTCCGGGTCCATTAAAGAATCATAATAATAAGAAAACTCTTTATAGGCAGCCATTATGCAAGATACTCCTTGATATCAATAGTAGGCATATCACTCCATAATTTCTCTAAATTATATTCTTTACGTGCTTCTTCAGAGAAGATATGACAGATCACATCACCTGCATCAATAAGGATCCATTCCGCATTACCACGGCCTTCTATGCTTTTAATTTCAAAACCATTTATTTCACACTGGTCAACTACATTATCCTGAATCGCATTTAATAAGCGTTTATTAGATGCAGTACATAAAATAAATGTGTCATATAAAGGAGAGGCGTTCTCCATATTGATTGCCACAATATCCTGGGCTAATTTGTCGTTCATTGCTTTTACAATACATTCTACTTTAGTCATTATTAACTCCTTTTACATATTTATCATAAACTTCAAAGAAACATGGGTCGATTGGACGATGCTTCTTTGTGGAAAATTCATAAAAATCAGTCAGACAGTTTCTAAATCCTGCTTCAATATCATGTTTACATAAAGTAATCTGTTCTGATGAATCATAACCTCTTAAAGGGTCTAATTTATCAGCACAATATAAACACATACCAAGAAGACTCATAGATGTAGAAGCTGTTGTATGATCTTCAATGGCTTTTAAGATTTCTTCATCACTGATAAGAAATTCATTCTCACATACATAACGTGAAAGCCATTGATGCCAGATAGGTTCAGGCTGATCTAAATGAGATGCATAATACTTCTTCATCAGTTTTTTAGCCTGATTATGAGGCATTTCTTTTGCAACATCATGCATCATACCAGCAATATAGCCTTTGAGAGGATCAATGCCATTGCTTTTACAGAAATCTCTTGTGAGAGAAGCGACACTTAGAGTATGCTTATAGCGTTTTTCTTTCATTCTATTTCTAATCATTGTATCAAGATATAAGCCATTTTTAGAAATATATTTGAGTACATCTTTATCGAGCATATCTAATGCCCCTTCTTTGATTTCTGTGCTAGATGCAGTTATTTCTACATTATCCATCTTAATAAAGTGATATCTCTCTAAATTAGGATGAGCTGTAGGATAACCACCTCTATTAAAGGCTACTAGCTGGACTAATTCTGATATTTCTTCAGCTTGTTTCCATTTTTCAAACGCCATAGCCTGATCCATACCCATTAAATAATATAAATTATCATTAGGATACATTTCTTTTAATGCATGAATCGTATTAATTGTATAATTCTTTTCATTACTTGTAGAATCAAGCTCAATAGTACAAACCTTCATTTTTGGTTCCTGGTGAATCGCAATCTCTATCATTTCTTTACGCATATCGCCAGGGGCATTCTGTTTATCCTTCCAAGGGTTGTTTTTAGTAGGAATGAAGTAAAATGAATCAAGAGAAAGCAAAGATAAAGCCTCCTTTGCAATCTCTATATGCCCTTTATGGATAGGATCAAAACTACCACCAAGTAATCCAATATTCATTAGATCTTATAAATTCCTTTTTCACTTGATTTATAGAAAACGATTGTATGTCCAATAATATGAACAACATCTGCTTTAGTACCCATTGAGATTTCTAAAGCTACTTCATTCACTGTTTCAGGGCAAGTATCTAATAACTTCACTTTAATAAGTTCTTTAGCCTTTAATGCATCATTGATGCTGTTGATCTGTTTTTCTCCTACACCATCTTTACCAACCTGAAAAATTGGCTTTAAGTTATGTGCTTCGCTTCTTAAAAATTTTTTCTGTTTACTATTTAACATTCATATATCCTCTAAATTAAACTTTCTCTCATAAATACATCAATACCTTCAGGTACATAAACCTTGATCTTGCCTTTAGGTGCATGAATACATATAAATCCTAAACCAGAGATCACAATATCACGTTTTTCTTCTGGTAAAGTAAATTCATAAGCCTTCATTTCTTTCATTGATGAAGCGGGTCCATAAACCTGTAACTGTTTATGTCTATTAAATAATTCATCTGCTTTTTCAGTCTTTGTACGATGAATCTGCATATTTCTAGAAAAGTAGCAGATGAAGTTTCCTTTATCTCCCTTTGTATAATCAATTCTTGCAAGACCGCTAAAGAAGATTGACTGATCATCATTCAACTGGTATATCATAGGCTTTACTTCACCCTGAGGCATAATATAAGCCAAATCCTTTTCATCTACAACAGATGTGTACTGATGTTCATTCATAATACCTGGAGTATCATATAAAGATGAATGATCATCAAGAGGAATCTTGATTAAATCAAGAGTGGTACCAGGGAATTCACTTGTAGTAATAAGATTAGATGCATCTGAATAGTTCTTCAACATACGGTTGATAAATGTAGACTTACCAACATTAGTAATACCTACAACATATACATCACGGCCATGACGGTATTCATCAATCTTATCAAAGATTTCATCAAAGTTCATATTTTTCTTACCACTTGTAATAACTACATCAAGAGGCTTGATACCATATTCCTTGAACTGTCTTCTTACCCATGTATTAAGTCTATGTTCCTTTAAAGACTTAGGTAAGATATCTCTCTTATTCGCAAGTACAAGTACATCATTATATCCAATATGACGCATAAGACCAGGCACAAGAGAACCATTAAAGTCAAATAAGTCAACGATATAAACAACTAAACAATCTTTTTCTCCTACAGTCTGTAAAACATGTAAGAAATCATCTTTAGTTAAATGAGATTCCATCTTCTGATGATAATGCATTAATTTATAACATCTCTGACAAAGAATCTTTTCCTTGCTTAAAGCAGATTCTGGCACATAGCCAGGCTTTTTTGTATCAGCGCATTGAATGATGGCGCCACATCCATAACATCTTATTTCTGTCATATATACCTTCCTTTTCTTAGGTCATTTTACACTATTTTTATTCAATTACATAGAGCTAGCAAGGATATTTCCTACTTTTCATCAAGATAATCATCCATTGAAATGAATTCGAACTCAGTATCAGGGTCCCCTTCCATTTCATCAAAGAGATTTGGATCTTTAATTGTAAGATCTACTTTATTTTCTTCTACTTTCTTTTGTACATGCTCTTCAATAATCATAGAACGAGTGAGATGTACATCATCAATAAAGTCAAATGGACATTGTTTTAAAGTGTTAGCCTTTGTGCTAAGTGCACCAAAACTAATATCTTTAGACACAATCTTCATTGTTTCTGTACCACTCTTAACTACAAATTCATCCTGTGGATTAGAGATGAATCCAGTAAAGATTTTAGTTGGTTTAGTTTTTAATGACTTAAATAGTAATGTTCCTTTTGTTGCACGATGACATGCTGGAATATCACTGATATGTATACGTTTGAAATGTGCAGGGTTTAAAATAAGTAATAAAGAAGAGACAACTGAAGGATCAAAGACACACATAAAGGCCACTTCATCATCACGCATATTAATCCCCTTTACACCACCTGCTTTTACACCTAATACAGATATTTCATCTTCACTATATAAAGTACCATATCCTGCTTTAGTGACAGTAATAATCCCCTTTGTTCCATCACTGATATCAACACTCACTAATTCATCATTGTCTTTCAAGTTCATACACTTTAATGGCTTAGAGAAGCGGCTAACATTAAAGTCTTTAATACTTACACGTTTAATTTGTCCATTCTTACTTGATAAGACAACATATTGGTCTAAATCGAATGATTTTACAAGAATATTACCAATAATCTTCTCATCATTACCTAATTTAATTAAATAACTTAGATGTTTGCCTAAATCCTTCCACTTGAAGTCTTCTAACTTATAAACAGGGACAAAACAATAGTTACCCTTGTTAGTAAATGAAAGAATAACATCAAGTGTATTGGCTTCAAATAGGTCAACAAGCATATCCGTATCTTTCTTACCAAATGTATTTTCATCAGATGCCTTATAAGAACGTGTAGAAATCTTTTTGAAATACCCGTCACGTGTAATAGAAACATACACATCTTCAGAAATAATCATTGCCTGCTGATTGACGGATGTATCCATGATTTCATCTTTGATTTCAGTGAGACGAGGTGTTGGATATTTTTTCTTAACCTCATTTAACTCATTTATAATTACTTTTCTTAATACTTTTTCACTATTTAAAATCGCATTTAAGCTTTCAATAAGAGCCTGTAATTCTTTCTGCTCATTTTCTAAAGATACAATATCAGTATTAGTTAAACGATAAAGCTGTAAAGTCACAATGGCTTCTGCCTGTCTTTCAGTAAAGCCAAAAGCGTTCATTAAATTCACTTTTGCATCTGATTTATCTTTAGATGCGCGAATTGTTTTTACAACTTCATCTAGAATAGAAATAGCTTTAATAAGCCCTTCTACTATATGCTCACGTTCCTGTGCTTTATTAAGATCAAAAATAGAACGCTTAGTTACGACTTCACATTCATGCTTGATATAGCCATCAAGAATATCTTCAATACCCATAAGTACTGGACGCTTATCTTTGATTGCAGTCATATTATAGTTATAGTTCTTCTGCAAATCTGTATTTTTAAAGAAGTAGTTTAATGTATTTCTTGCATCAACATCTTTCTTTAAATCTACCGCAATACATAATCCATTACGGTCAGATTCATCTCTGACTTCAACGATTCCATCAATATCACGATTAAACTGAATTTCAGCCATCTTTCTTACAAGTTCAGCTTTATTGACTTCATAAGGAATTTCTGTAATAAGAATCTGATTGATATTTTTCTGTTCAACAATCTTATAACGTGAACGGACAACAACCTTACCACGACCAGTTCTTAAGGCTGTCGCAATATCACTTGCCCCTTCTACTATAGCACCTGTTGGAAAATCAGGCCCTTTAATAAATTGATGAAGATCATCAAATGAGCAATGTGGATGCTTAATACGGTAAATAGTAGCATCAATGACTTCCTCTAAGTTGTGAGGAGGAATATCAGTGGCATAACCAGCTGAAATACCTGTGGCCCCATTGACTAATAGGTTAGGATACTTAGCTGGGAATACAGTTGGTTCATATTCTGTATCATCGAAGTTAAGTGCCATCGGCACTGTTTCTTTATCTATATCTTTAATTAAATCTAACGCAATTGGTGCTAATCGTGCTTCAGTATAACGCATGGCAGCAGCCGGGTCATTATCAATAGACCCGTTATTCCCCTGCATATCTACTAAAGGCATACGCATCTTCCAGTCCTGTGATAAACGGACCATCGCTTCATAAACAGAATAATCACCATGAGGATGATAATTACCAATAACTGTACCAACAGTCTTAGCAGACTTACGATATGGTTTAGTAGGAAGATTTCCTTCCTTCCACATAGCATATAAAATTCTTCTTTGTACTGGTTTTAATCCATCTCTTACATCAGGTAATGCACGATCCTGGATAATATATTTAGAATAACGTCCAAAGCGGTCACCCATGATATCCTCTAAGGACATAATAATATTTTTTTCTGTCATGTTTGATCACCTATCCTTCCATAAAGAAGCTATCTTCTAATGAGAACTGTACATTGTTTTCAATCCATTCACGTCTAGGTTGTACTTTATCACCCATTAATACAGAGACACTTCTTTCTACAATTGCAGCATCATCGATAGTAACCTGAATAAGAGTACGAGTTTCAGGGTTCATAGTTGTTTCCCATAACTGTTCTGCATTCATTTCACCAAGACCTTTGTAACGCTGTACATCATAGCCTCTTCCCATTTTCTTACGAGCGGCTTCTAAATCTTTTTCATCCCAGCAATAAATAACATTATCTTTCTTGCCAGACTTCTTAGAAACTTTATAAAGTGGTGGCATGGCAATATAAACCTTACCTGCTTTAATCAAACCACGCATATAACGATAGAAGAATGTAAGCAATAAGATCTGGATATGTGCCCCATCAGTATCGGCATCGGTCATGATGATAATCTTATCATAAGCACTATCATCCACATTAAAATCAGCACCTACACCTGCATTAATTGTATTAATCATTGTACTGATTTCTTCATTCTTTAGGATATCTGCCTGTGTTGCTTTTTCTGTATTAATAACCTTACCACGAAGTGGAAGAATAGCCTGGAATTTACGGTCTCTCCCCTGTTTTGCACTACCTCCGGCAGAATCACCTTCGACAAGATATAATTCATTCTTACGCTTATTTTTGGATTGTGCAGGTGCTAACTTACCACTTAAGAATTTTGCTTCACGGTTATTCTTACCTTTTCTTGCCTGCTCCTTAGCTTTACGTGCTGCCTGTCTTGCATTAGCTGCCTTGATCATCTTTTCAATCAGTTTCTCTGCAATATCTTTATTTTCTTCTAAGAAATAAGTAATACGTTCAAAAGTCACATTTTCTAGAATATTACGGGCAATAGGAGAACCAAGCTTAGATTTAGTCTGTCCTTCAAACTGAAGATACTTTTCTGGAATCTTAACAGAAATAATAGCATTCAATCCTTCACGTACATCACTACCTTCAAGATTCTTATCTTTTGTTTTTAATAAAGCATATTTTCTTGCATATTCATTAAATACTTTAGTTAAACCAGAACGGAATCCTACTTCATGTGTACCTCCATCTCCAGTACGTACTAAGTTAACAAACGAAATAATATTTTCCTGATAGCTTTGTGTAAACTGCATCGCAATTTCTACTTCTATTTCGTTATTAGTATCATCAAAAGAGATAATAGGTGAAACAGCTTCTTTATCATTATTGATCCAGTCTATAAATTCTTCTAAGCCTTTTTCATACTGATATGTTTCATCTTTATCAGTACGTTCATCAATAAGTTCTATTGTCATTCCCTTTAATAAGAATGCATCTTCACGGAGTCTTTCACTAATTGTCTGGAAACTAAATGTTGTGGTAGAGAAAATAGACGCATCAGGCTTAAAATGAATAATAGTACCTGTCTTATTAGTTTTTCCTACTTTTTTTAACTTTCCAATTTTTGTAGCACCATTTTCAAAGCGCTGTGTGTGAATCACACCATCACGATGGACAGTCACCTCTAAAAATTCACTTAACGCATTGACGACAGAAGACCCTACACCATGTAAGCCTCCTGAAGTTTTATAACCACCATCTTCAGAAAATTTACCACCTGCATGTAATACAGTAAGAATAACTTCTGTAGTTGGCTTTCCTGTTTCTTTATTAATACCTGTTGGCATACCACGGCCTTCATCTTCGACCGTTACGCTATTGTCTTTATGTAATGTAACTGTGATCTTCTTACCATAACCAGCAATGGCTTCATCAATAGAGTTATCAACAATTTCCCATACAAGGTGGTGTAAACCACGAGAATCAGTTGAACCAATGTACATTCCTGGTCTTTTTCTTACGGCTTCTAGCCCCTTTAAGATTTGAATATCGGATTCATCATAATGTGTATTTGACATGAGCATACCTCCTCAACTTGACTAGTATAACACAAAAAGGTTTTTTTAGGAAAGTTTGATTTTTTGTAGTATTTATGTATAATGAATTTTTGTGAGGTGAGTCGATGAAATATTTAATTATAATCATCTGTTTATTAATAAGTTATCTATATGGTTCAATACCTTTTGCATTAGTCATTGGTAAAGTGTTTTATAATACTGATGTTCGTCAATATGGATCACATAATCTAGGTGGTACCAATGCAGGAAGAGTACTAGGCAAAAAAGCCGGAATAACAGTTATTTTACTTGATGCAACAAAATGTATCATTACCATCCTACTAACAGGATGGATTGCGAAAGTATCTGGTATTTCAGCTAATATCATTTATCCATGTGCACTATTCTGTATGATTGGTCATTGTTATCCTATCTTTGCGAATTTTCAGGGTGGTAAGGCTGTATCAAGTGCAATCGCCTATACATTAATGACTAATATATATGGTTTTATTATCGCAGTTGCGGTATTCTTAATTACATTAAAGACAACTAAGTATGTATCTTTATCTAGTATCCTTGGTGCAACAGCTGTACTTATTGCATCACCATTTATTGGATATTCTACAACTGGAATCATTACTAATATATGTGTTGTCGCACTTATTGTCTATAGACATCGTGCAAATATTATAAGAATAAAAGAAGGAACAGAAAATAAAGTCAAATGGTTTTAGCCATTTGACTTTATTTATTTAGAAAATGATTCATTTGACTGGTGTGGAAGGAAATCATTATTTCCATAAACTTCGACACTAAACTCGCCATTACTATAATCCACAATTGTTTCAGAACAGCCATCCACAACAGGACTATTGACTTTAATATAGTCTTTTCTATCAAGGTTCATGATAGTGGCCATAATAATAGTAAAACAGAATCCATGAGTGACAATAAAGACATTATCATAAGGCTTCTTTACAAGATCATTTAAGAAGTCTTTAACTCTTTCTTCAATTTCATCATAGGTTTCCCCTTCTGGAATACCATTGGATATTTCAGGGTGACACCATAAATCATGATAAGCTTTTTTATATTCCTCTGGAATTTTATCAATTTTCTGTCCTTCTAATATTCCAAAGTTCATTTCTCTAATGCGTTCATCAGTAATGATGGACTGATCATCAAATAAGAGTTTTGCGGTATCATAGGCACGCTTAATAGGACTAGAATAAATAGCATCATAATGGTTATTCTTGATGTGTTCTTTTAATGCAAGAATATTGTCCATGCCTTCAGGACTTAAAGGAGAATCTTTACATCCTTGAAGTCTTTTTTCTTTATTCCAAAGCGTTTTAGAATGTCTAGTAATTGTAATTTTCATATTAAATAAAAATAAGGGTATTATCCCTTATTTATACTGATCATTGACACTTTTCATGATTCTCTTGATCTGAGTTTCGCTAGGTTTACGTCCCATTTCCATAAACATAGCACGAATCATTTTTTCTGAAATTGGTGGGTTTTTCTTTAATTCTCTCTTGAACATCCATCTTGCAAAGAAGAATCCAACAAGAGCACCAATAATTGTAGTAATAATATATCCTGCTACCATTGTAAATACCTCCGTTAACGTTAAATAATTATATCAAACTAGATTATGTTTGTAAATTGTTTTAGTGTTTTAGCACTAATTAAAGAGAGAATATCCTAAGATACCCTCTCTTTTTAGTTGTTTTTATAATGAATTGTATTCTTTTACTACGTTTTCTACAGTAAAGCCATATTCTTTGATGACTCTACTTGCTGGAGCACTCGCACCAAAAGTATCAACACACATAGTCTTACCATCTAAACCAACATATTTATGCCATCCAAAATCAGATAACATTTCTACAGAAAGACGCTTTCTGCAGCTATTTGGTAAAACGGATTCCTTATATTCATCACTCTGTGCATCAAATAAATTCATTGAAGGCATAGAAACAACACGTACTGAATGTCCCTGTTTTTCTAATTCTTCCTGTGCATGAATAGCAAGACCCACTTCTGAACCAGATGCAATAATGATACCTTCTAAGTCACCAGACTCTTTTCTAGCAATATAAGCACCATGTAATACATCTTCATAAGTAGAATTTGTAAGGTTTTCTACTGGCTGTCTAGTAAGAATTAATGCAACTGGCATATTCTTTGTTTCAACAGCAATCTTCCAAGATGCAAGCATTTCATTTGCATCAGCTGGACGTAATACTTCAACATCAATACTGCTTCTAAGCATTGCAAGCTGTTCAACAGGCTGATGTGTAGGACCATCTTCACCAACTGCAATAGAGTCATGTGATAATGGAAGAATGATTGGACATTCCTGTAAAGAACCCATTCTTAAGGCTGCTTTAAAGTAATCACTGAATACTAAGAAGCCCCCTGCTGAGATCTTAACACCCTTATGTAATGTCATACCATTCATGATAGACACCATTGCGAATTCTCTGATACCAAAATATACATTTCTTCCAGTATAGTTTTCACAGCTAAATCTTCCTTCGCCCTGGATTGATGTCTTAGTAGATGAAGATAGATCTGCAGTACCAGATAAGAATGTAGGGTTCTGCTTAGCCACTTCCTGAATAATTCTATGAGAAATATTACGAGTTGCTTCTGTATAACCTGGTTTGAATTCCTTTTGAAGTTCTGTAATATCTAAATGATAATTACCTTCAATAGCATTTTTATATTCTTTATATTCTTCTGGATATTTTTCAGCATATTCTTCAACAGTCTTTAACCATTTCTTATATGCTCTTGTACCACGGTCTTTTACGTTCTTTTTGAAATCAGCATAAACTTCTTCAGGAACATAGAAAGGATCATGGTCAAATCCATAAGATAACTTAGCATTCTTACCGTCTTCTTCACCTAGAGGTGCACCATGAACTTTATTAGTTCCCTGATTGCAAGAACCATAACCAATAACAGTCTTCATGATGATAATAGATGGTTTGAATAACTCTTTCTTAGCACGCTTTAATGCACGGTTGATGGCCTGAATGTCATTACCATCAGCCACTTCGATAACCTGCCAATTCATTGCTTCATATCTCTTCTTTACATTTTCACTGAATGAATATGAAAGAGGACCATCAAGTGTTACTTCATTGGCATCATAGATAACAATTAACTTACCTAATGAAAGATGACCAGCAAGAGATGATGCTTCATAAGTCACACCTTCCTGCATATCACCATCACCACATAATACATATGTGTAATGATCAACAATTGAACAATCTTCCTTGTTGTACTTTTCAGCAAGGAACTTTTCAGCAATTGCCATACCTGTGGCTGTAGGAATCCCCTGACCTAAAGGTCCTGAAGATGCATCTACACCATCTGTGATAGTGATTTCTGGATGTCCAGGTGTTTTTGACTGCCACTGTCTGAACTGTTTTAAATCATCAAGACTTAAATCATAACCAGAAAGATGTAATAAAGCATAAAGTAAAGAACTAGCATGACCACTTGCAAGAACAAAGCGATCCCTATTTTGCCAACTAGACAAAGAGGGATTTATGTTCATCACCTTAGTAAACAATGTGTATAAAGCAGGTGCGCCATCTAGAACCATACCTGGATGACCAGAATTTGCCTTATTGATCATGTCAATACAAAGCGATCTTATTGTAGCGATCGATAAATTCGAATCCATTTCGAGTACCTCCTAATCACCACCATTATACATAATTTTAATGATGTGTAAACCATTTTTACGCAATAAAAAAGACAATCTTTTCATAAAGACTGTCTAGTTTACTTTTTTATGCATTCTTGCTTTAGCAGGAGTGACATCGTTACCATTTGCATCAACAACTTTGATACTCTGAAGCTGCTGTTCAAAGCCCCTTCTAAATTCTTTTAGGTATTTCTGTCTAAGCTTCTGCTGACGAACCTGTTCTTCAGGTGTAAGACCTACTGTCTTCTTTTTATGAGCAAGTGCATTAATTTCATCGATAAGTTTCTGATCAATAGCCATGATGACCTCCTGTATAATTTAAACAAACGAAAAGACCTAAGAGGCGTTGATTATCCCTGTTAAATACAGGTGGGCACCTTGTGAAAAACTTTAGGATCCCTACTCGTAGCAGGTCTTCAACACCGTCTTTCTAACAATCAGGTTCCCTTATCAAAAATGTAGGAAATCCATATACTCTCAGGTCACCACCATTATAGCATAAGTGCCTTTTTAGTCAACATCTAGGCGTTATCCTTAAGTGGTCTAACAATAAAATTAGATGTTAAATCCTTACAAAATAGAGGTAAAATATTTTTAATATCATCGATAGTAAGAGCCTGATAGGCCTCAAATAGATCAAATAAATTAATACCTTCTAAATAGTACTGGCTAAATAATGAAGCAATTGTTTCAATAGAATTAAAGAAGCCAATAAGAGTTCCAATATTATTTCTTTTCATTCTATTGAATGCTTCTTCATCCAATGTCATATGAGGAATATCTTCAATAAGTTTATGTATATGAGATAGAAGTTCCTCAGGTTTAGGACTATCTCCTGCAAAAATAATATGGGAGAAATCACGCTCTTGTGAGAAGTTAGTGAAGAAAGAATCATTGATGAGCCCCATCTTAGTCCATTCATCTCTTAAATCACTACTCTTAGAGAATAACATATCCATGAAGATATAGAATGAAAGCTGTCTTTTGAGTTTTTCTTCTGGTGATTCAGGCACATTGTTTATTTTTATTGCGACATTGACCTTAGTCATAGTAACATCCATTTCATTTTCTTCATAAGCTTTAAAGATAGTTTCTGGTTCATTGTGATCTCCTCTTACAATTGGAGGCATATCATTGAAATCTTTCTTTGCCTGATTATCTCTAATAACGGACATGAGGTGTTCTGGATCAAAGTTTCCTGACACAAATAACATCATATTAGATGGATGATAGAATGTATGATAGCATTTTTGTAAGATGTCATAATCGATTTCCGCTACTGTTTCAACAGTACCTGCAATATCAATTCTAACAGGATGATTATGATAAAGGTTGCTGATGGCACCAAAATAACCACGCCAGTCAGGATCATCATTATACATGCCTATTTCCTGATTAATGATGCCCTTTTCTTTTTCAATACTTTCAGGTGTAACATTGAGTTCCTGCACGAAATCTAATAATAATTCAGTACATTCATCAACATTCGCAGCTGTATTGAACAAATAAGCAGTACGGCTATGAGAAGTGAAGGCGTTACTGCTCGCACCAAGTGCAGCAAACTTTTCTGAGGCATCTCCATCTTCCATATCAAACATCTTATGTTCTAGAAAATGAGCGACACCATCAGGTACTGTGATTAAATCTGTTTCTCCTAGAGGAACAAAGCTACGGTCAATAGAACCGAAACGTGTTGAAAATAAGCCATATGTCTTAGTAAAGCCATCTTTTGGCATCAAATAGACATTAAGTCCATTACTCATCTTTTCATAATAGAGCGTTTCTTTAATTGTTGGATAATAAGTTTTCTTCATAGAACTCCTTTCCAGTTAAGAAATAGATGGTATCTAATTCTATACTTTGAGCACATTTGATGACATCTTCTTTTGTGACATTTTTAATTGCATCCTGTTTGTCTTCAATAGTATCCTGACTATTAATGATATCTCTTCTCCAGTTGAATGAGATAATGGCATCAGGATCATCATCTACTTTAGATAATGTATTGATAAGCATAGTCTTTACCATTGATAATTCTTCATCAGTGATATGCCCAGCCTGTAAGTCTTTGATCTGTTTTCCAATTAACTCTTTAGTCTTATCATAATTATTCATATCAATACCTGCTGCAATGGTCATAATACCATTCATTGGATCATAACTTGAATGAATAAAGTAACATAAGCTGTTCTTTTCTCTGACTACTTGGAATAGTCTAGATTGAGAATAACCTCCTAATAAATTAGAAAATACGCTCATTGCAGCTGTATTTTCACTTAAGGTACAGCAGTTTGCCTTATAACCCATAACGAGCTTAGACTGGACGATATCCTGTTTTTCAATAATATCTAAAAGATGTTTACGATCATTTTGATACATATAGGCACTAGGATAAGGATCATGTTTCACTTCTGGGAACTGTAGCTTTTCTTTGAAGATAGAGATAATACTTTCATCTATATCCCCTACTACATAAACATGCTTATCATCATTTTGAATCATATCTTTATATGTTTTTACAAGAGTATAAGCATTGATGTTTTCCATATCCTCTATATAGCCTGTAGAACGTAATCCTAGCACACTTCCTCTGCCCATATAATCTACCATGCGATCAAAGGCATAGCCCATCTTATCGTCCATATCAGCCATAATACGATATGTGATTTCCTGTTTCTTAAGTTCAGTCATTTCTTCATCAAAATGCCCATCTACAATATAAGGATGATTTACTAATTCATTTAATAAATCTACCTGTTTAAAGAGTAGATTTTCATTGATAGGAAGGAATTCCTGATTAACACATGTATTCTTAAAAGTAATAATATGACCTTTACCTGCAGAAGAAATATTCGCAGAAAGATTTGCACCATATAAATCTTCTAGTGTTCTAGATAAGTCCTTTTGTGTTGGATGCTTCATAGTTCCAGTGATCATTAAAAATCCTAGAACACTTCTACTTGTGACTGTTTCTCTTGTAAAACGTCCTTTAAAACGAACAGAGATTGTAATATCTTTAAATTTCTTAGATGAAATCAAGTGAAGTTGATATCCATTCATTTGATAGATCTTGTTCATTGTATACCTCTTTTCTTTCTCTATTCATTATAACTTTTTTGTATAGTAGTGCAAGAAAAAAGGACTCCCTAAGGAGTCCAGCTCTATTAACGTTTAGATTTATCGTAAGGTACACCATCTGCACGAGGCGCAGCTGAGTTCTTAGATGTGAATGCTAATAGAATTAAAGTGGCAACATATGGAATTAATTTATATGTTGTATCAGGTAAAGACATTTTAGCAAGTAATGGAACTGAGTTATATGTATAAGACAATGTCTTCATGAAACCAAAGAAGAATGCTGCACCAGCAATTCTTAATGGTGCCCAGTTACCGAAGATTAATACAGCTAAAGCTAAGAAACCATAACCAGCAACAGTGCAGGTGAACTCTGTAGAGATAGGTAGAATATAAATAAGTCCACCCATACCAGCTAAGAAACCAGAAATACCTACACCTAGATATCTGATCTTATAAACACTGATCCCTGCAGCATCTGCTGCCTGAGGGTTTTCACCACAAGAACGGATTCTTAAACCAGTCTTAGTTTTCATAAGGAAATACCAAGAAATGATAAGAATCGCAATGCCTAGTAATGTAGTAAAGTAGCAGTTCTTGAAGAATAAATCACCAAGTACTGGAATACTGCTAAGTCCAGGAACTTCAGAAATTCTGAATTCATTAGTGAATGAAACATTCTGCATACCATCCTGTACGGTTTTTGCGATGAAGATACCAAGTGCTGGAGCAAGCATATTTAATGCAGTACCAGAAATAGTCTGGTCAGCACTTAAATGAATGGCTGCAAAGGCATGAAGCATACTAAATAGTATACCAACAATACCAGAAATAAGTAAACCTGTTAATAATAGTGGCAGACCATGAAGAATATCATTAGACTGCATATAATTCAAATAGAATACACCAGCAAAACCACCAATGATCATAATACCTTCAAGGGCTAAGTTAACAACACCACTTCGTTCAGAGAACATACCACCCAAAGCAACAATCATTAATGGAATGGCAAATAGTAAAGTCTGAGCAAAAAGGAAATAAACTAAACTCATTCTGTTTTACCTCCTTCATTCTGCATTTCTGCTTTTCTCTTTTTATTTCTTTGATAACGTTCTAATAAGGCTTTAATGAATAGTGTGAATGAAGCGAAGTAGATAATAACAGCAACGATAATATCAATAACTTCAATCGCAATATTAAGTGACTGCATATAGTTACCACCAACATTCATATAACCAATGAATAAGGCAGCAAAGATACAGCCAATTGGATTAGAGAAACCAAGCAAGGCAACTGGGATACCGTTCCAGCCTTCGTTTGGTAATGTTTCTGTGATTGGTAATGTTTTACCAGTACCACATAAGTATGTTAAGGCTCCTCCTACACCAGCAAAGAATCCTGAAATCATAAGGGCTAAAACGATACATTTCTTTTCGTTCATACCTGCATATCTTGCTGCATCTTTATTGAAACCACATGCTTTTAGTTCATAACCAAAAGTAGTTTTATTCATGATAAACCAAGCAAGTACACAAAGTAAGATTGCAATGATAATACCAAGGTTAACACGATCACCAAAGATCTGATTTAAGCCAAATCCAGGAATACTACGTGCTTTAGATACAGCATAACTTTCTGCACCTGTAGAGTTGTAGATAGTGGCTTTAATGCCTTGGATAACAAGTAACATACCAATATAGTTACACATGATACCAGAAATAACAACGTTTACATTACGAGTTGCTTTTAAGATACCAGGAATAAGTGCCCATAAAGCACCAGCAATACCTGCACCTAAAATAGCAAAAATCCATACTAAGTTATCTGGAATAAAAGTAGCTCTTAATGCGATAAATACAGCAGTGAAGCTTCCTACTAGATACTGACCAGGAACACCGATATTGAATTCACCACATTTATAAGCAAATGAAACAGATAGACCTGTCATCATGATTGGTACAGCTAAATAAATAACCTGTCCAATACTAGATAACCCTTCTCTAAAGCCACCTGTTAATAAAATAGATAATCCCTGTAATGCATCACTAGGATTAGCAATTAAGATAATGATAAAACCAACGACTAGCCCCATTAAAATTGCGATTAAAGAAGACACAATTGATTTGAAACTGGCACGTTCCATTAAAGCGGGTTTATTACTTTTCATAACCTTCTCCTCTCTTAGAACCTGCCATATAAAGTCCTAATTCCTGAATAGTAGTCTCTTTTGGATTTAGATCCGCAACGATTTCCCCTTCATACATCACTAAAATACGATCTGATAAGTTCATAACTTCATCAAGTTCAAGTGACACAAGTAATACTGCTTTATTGTTGTCTCTTGTCTTAACAATCTGCTTATGAATAAATTCAATAGCCCCAACATCTAGACCACGTGTAGGCTGTACAGCGATAAGTAAGTCATCATTCTGTTCTACTTCTCTCGCAATAATGGCCTTCTGCTGGTTACCACCGGACATACCACGTACAATAGAATTTCTACCTTCACCTGAACGTACATCATATTCTTCAATAAGATGATCAGCATAAGTATTCATTGCATCAAAATTAATAATGCCATGATTCTGGAAGTCTTTCTTATAATATGATTTTAATATCAAGTTTTCACCAAGAGTATAATCAAGAACTAACCCATGTTTATGACGGTCTTCTGGGATATGAGATACTCCATGATCATTACGATAACGAATACTTTTATGAGTGATTTCTTCATCATTTAAGTAAACATGACCCATATTAGGCTGTTCAAGTCCAGTTAAGTTATAAATCAATTCACTCTGACCATTGCCATCAATACCAGCAATACAAACAATTTCTCCTTTTCTTACTTCAAATGAAACATCATTTAAAAGAAGTTTATCTGAAGTCTTAGGCTGATAGCTTAAATGGTCAACCTTTAATACAACATCAGATGGTTCATGTTTATCTTTAGTGACTGTCAAGTTTACCTTATGACCAACCATCATTTCTGATAACTGTTCTTTAGTCACATCAGCTACATTGACTGTACCAACATATCGTCCCTTACGAATGATTGTACAGCGATCCGCTACTGCTTTGATTTCATTTAACTTATGAGTGATGAAAATGATGGATTTACCTTCCTTAATAAGTTCCTTCATGATTTTCATTAACTCATCAATTTCCTGTGGAGTGAGTACTGCTGTAGGTTCATCAAAAATCAAGATATCATTATTTCTATATAACATCTTTAAGATTTCTACACGCTGCTGCATACCAACAGTAATATCTTCAATCTTTGCATCTGGATCAATGTTTAAATGATACTTCTCAGATAAGCCCATCACCTTCTTACGCGCATTATCTGTCTTGAGCTTACCGAATAACCCCTTTTCTTCAACCCCTAAAATAATGTTTTCCAAAACAGTGAAATTATGAACAAGTTTAAAATGCTGATGCACCATACCAATGTTATATTTATTGGCATCATTTGGGTCATTGATTTTAACGCTTTGTCCATTAATCTTTATTTCACCCATATCAGGCTGATAAAGACCAAATAAAATACTCATCAAAGTAGATTTACCAGCACCATTCTCACCTAATAAAGCATGAATTTCGCCTTTTTTTACTTGAAGAGTAATATCGTCGTTAGCTTTAATACCAGGGAATTCTTTTGTGATATTAAGCATTTCAATAGCATATTCCAATATTCTCACCTCTGACCATATTATACTATAAATTGTTCACTTTAAAAATAACTAAATGTATTTTTGAATATAAAGAAACATATACAAAATAAGAAATTTGATAAGAGCTTGGAATGATATTAATGTTTATATGTGTAAAATTATTAATATGATAGGATTTGGTAAGAGAGGGTATGACTAAAATAAAAAAGTGAAACAGGGTATTAAAAGATACTACCACAATCGTTCAGATTGTATCGCTCATTGTTTTAAGATTAATCTTTTAAACGAATCAATATGGGAAAATTTGATTAAAAAGCAATGTGAAAGCAGTTGGCGCAAGTTACAAGATTAAGTTTGTAAATGAGTTCAGAGAAGTGTGCGAGAAACTTGGAATTATGTAATTAGCTGTTTTTAGAGAAGCTATGGAAGCCTTTATTTGCTTTTTGGTGTATGCTAAAAATTATTCTTTTATAATATGAGCAATCTATCTTTGCTGCCCATCTGTTATCTTTCTCAATTGAAAAAAGTGGCTATTTAAGCCACTTTTATAGATTCTATTTAGTTTTCGTAAGATACTGTTACGTTAGTTAAAGCATCCTTTAATACTTTTGTATTAGGATCACCCTTCGCATTTTCATCAACATCAGAGTAAGTAATAATCTTTACTTTACCATCTTTAACGTCTTTGAATACTTTTTCGTAATCTTTCTTTGTGAATTTCTTTAATCTTGAGAAATCAGTTGATAGACCAATGTAGTCGCCTTCTGCACCTAATACATGAGCGCCACCTTCAAACTTGCCATTGAAAGCATTTGTGATTTCATCTAATACAGTCTGTTTAACACCCTTCATAGCTGAAGTGATAACAGTCTTAGAATCATCTTTCTGGTCACTATCTACACCAATAGATTTCTTGTTTGTATCTTCTGCAGCAGCGAAGATAGAGTTACAAATCTGTCCACCACAAGCAAAGATTACATCAGTACCACCATTGTACCATCCAGTAGCTTTAGTCTTAATTTCTGGTGATTCATTGAATGTACCTGTGTAAGTATATTTTGCAGAAACTTTAATATTTAATTCTTTTGCAGCGTCGTTAGCACCCTGTAAATAACCATAACCATAGTTAATTACTGCAGGAAGTGCCATACCACCCATGAAGCCAATCTTTGTGTAGCCTTCTTTTACAGCAGCATAACCAGCTAAATAACCTGGCTGCTGTTCTTTATAAGTTGTACAGAAAACATTATCCGCAACATCTACAGGATTATCTTTTTCATCAGTAGGTGTGAAGTCAATTGCAACGAACTTAACATCCTTGTATTTTTTTTCATTCTGAATAGTTCCTAATGCAGCAGCAAATTTGAAACCTGGTAAAACAACGACTTTTGCACCATTGTCAACAGCGTTCTTGATCTGATCCTTATAACCAGCAGTATCGAATGAAGCAGGTTTATAATATTTATAACCCTTATCATTTTTAGTTCCATACTCTTTTACTGCTTCCCATGCTGACTGGTTGAACGACTTATCGTTAATTCCTCCTGAGTCAGTAATCAAAGCGATTTCTGTTTTTTTTGTGTCCTTTTTAGAACTAGAACCGCAGCCAACGAGTACCATTGAAAGTACTACAGCAGATGCCATAAGCTTTTTCATATTATTCAATTCCTCCTTTTGATATATAATAATTTTAACACTTTATTGCTACTTTATAAAGTGTTAACGCTTAATTAATCAAAAAAAGAAGATATCTTAAATATCTTCTTCACTATAACCTCGAATATAAACTTCTCTTGGTTTAGAACCTATCTGTGGGCCAATTACACCATTTTGTTCTAACTGATCCATGATACGAGCTGCTTTATTATAGCCAATTCTGAATCTTCTTTGTAATAAAGAAGTACTTGCACGTTGTTCTTTAATGACAAATTCACGGCATTCTTCATATTCTTCTTCTGTATCATCTAAAGAATCATTGACTGAAGAGCTGCCATTTGATACTTCTTTCGCATTGACATAATTATCATCATAGTTTGCATCCATCTGTTTAGAAACAAACTCTACAACGCGACTTACTTCTTCATCTGCTACAAATGCACCCTGTACACGTACTGGTGAACTAGAACCCATTGGACTAAAGAGCATATCTCCTTTTCCAAGTAGTTTTTCAGCCCCTGTTGCATCTAATATTGTACGTGAGTCAACACTTGAAGATACTGCAAAGGCAATACGTGATGGAATATTAGCTTTGATAACACCAGTAATAATATCAGTAGATGGTCTTTGTGTTGCGACAATAAGATGAATACCTGCAGCACGAGCCATCTGTGAAATACGCATAATACAGTCTTCTACTGTTTTAGAAGCGACCATCATTAAATCAGCAACTTCATCTAAGATAACAACATGATAAGGCATGATTTCTTTTTTATCTTCATCATTAGCCTTTTCATTGAACGTTCTTGCATAAATATTATAGGATTCCATATTACGCTGTCCATTATCAGCAAAGACTTCATAACGTCTTTCCATTTCTGCAACAACCTGCTGTAATACACCTGCTGCTTTTTTAGGATCAGTGACAACAGGAGATAATAAATGAGGTACGCCATTATAGTTAGATAATTCAACCTTCTTAGGGTCAACCAGAATAAGTCTTACCTCATCTGGTGTTGCTTTCATAAGAATAGAAGTAATAATAGAGTTCACACAGACTGATTTACCTGAACCAGTCGCCCCTGCAATAAGTAAATGAGGCATCTTATTGAGTTCTGCGACAATCAGGTTACCAGATACATCTTTACCTAGTGGAACAGCTAACTTGTTATCCCATGTATGATCACGCATAGAAAGCTGATAAACTTCATTAAATGGGACCATAGCGGCTGTCTTATTAGGTACTTCAATACCAACATAAGGTTTACCTGGAATAGGTGCTTCAATTCTAATTTCTTTGGCAGCTAATGCAAGCTGAATATCATCCTGCAACTGCAAGATACGATTAACTCGTGTACCTGCTTCTAGCTTAATTTCAAATTTAGTAACTGTAGGTCCAATATAGAGATGGACTACATTCGCATTGACACCAAATTCTTCAAACATGTTTTCAAGAATCTTTCCTGTACTTTTAGCATGTTTAGCTTCTTCTGATAAGTTACCTGTATTACGAATAGGATTTAATAAATCAAATGAAGGAAGCTGATAAACACCATCCTTGTATTCCATCTTTTTAGGTTTCTTCTTTTCAATATCTAAACGCATACTCTTTTGATTAAAAGTAAGATCTATATCAGGTTCCTTTAAAGGTTCTTTCTCTTCAAATACTTTATCAGGGAAGAATCCCTTTTCTTTTTGTTTAGGTGCAAAGAAATCCTTTACTTTAGATGTTTCTTTCTTGTTTTCAAATACTTCTACTGCATCCTGTGCTTCTTTTTCATTCTGCTTGATCTTATATTGATGAATATACTTACTAGAGAATAATGCAAGACCGGCTAGTAGTAAAATAATACCAAAAATAAGAGTTCCAATAGGAGAAAATAAAGCACTTAGTGGTGCATATAATAATGAACCTATTAAACCACCACTTGTTACACCATCGTGCTTTATATAGTTATTCATACTACCTGTAGAATGCATATTACCTGCATACGTACAAATAAGTAAGATACCAATAATCATCATAACAAGCCCTATAGCTTGTGGTCCTTTCCATTGAGGGGCTTCTCCCTTTATTACAAAATAAGCAGATACAATAGAGAGTATAATAAGAATTGGATAAATCATCATACTACCAAAAATATAAACCATGAGTGTATGGAAGAATCCCCCTACTATTCCTAATTGACATATACTAATAAAGAATATAAACAATAAAAATAAGGCGATGAGTCTTACTTTGATCTTGTTAGATTTAGGTTCTTCTTGTTTTTTTGGCTGTTTGGATACAGGTGCTTTTTTAGGTTTCTTTGTTTTCTTTTCAGCCATGTTTTCACTTCCTTTCGTAGTTTTAAAAAGCAGGAATAAATCCTGCTTATATTTCTACTACAACACCAATGAATACAGGTTTCTTACCTGTTTCTTTCATAATATAACGCATAGATAATTCTTTCATCTCATTACGTATATCTTGAACATCCATTTGAGGATCATCCTTTAACTTAGAAACAACACCCTCACAGATATTAATAATTTCTTTAATGACATAACCAGAATCTTTTAAATAAACAAATCCACGTGTCTGACAGTCTGTCTGGGCAATGATTTCTTTAGTACGTGAATCAATAGTGACACCTACTACTACAATACCATCATTAGATAACTGGATACGGTCATCAATAACCTTTTCTCCAACATCACCGACACCAATACCATCAATCATGACATCTTCGATTTCAATGACTTCACGATTTTCATCTAACTGTCCATTTTCAAAAGTACACTTTTCACCATTATCTAATATTACGATATGATCATTATCAATGCCCATTTCATTAGCAATATGTGCATTAGCTACAAAACGACGATATTCACCTTTGATTGGTACATAGTACTTAGGATTAAATAACTGAATAAATACTTTGATATCTTCGATAGAAGCATGCATTGATGGTAATTCTTTATTTTTAAGAATATGAACATCAGCAGGAGTTCTAAATAAATCATTCTGTGCTTTATTCGCAATTTTTTCAGTACCTGGAAGTACTGGAGAAGCAACAATAAATGTATCCCCTTCTCTGATTTTTAATAGTTCATCCCCACCATCTAAAATATCACAAATATCATTATAGATTGTATTAGGTGCACCACTTAATAAAATAACATAGTTAGAATCCTTTGCTGGAATACCTACATTTTCTTTCTTACCTAGATATTTACTTGGCACAGTAATAACTGGTTCACGTGTTGTCTTTTCTAAACGAATAATACTATTTGTCTGATCATACTTATCACGACCATAGAAGACAATCTGACGATGATATTTCTTAGTAAGTTCTACAATCTCCTTTGTTCTAAAAACGTTTTGGGCATAAGAAGAAATAATAATTCTACCAGATGCATCTTCAAACATAGATTCAATCTTATTTGTAAGCTTATGATTTGGAGAAGTATAACCAGGATTACTTGCACCTGATGATTCAACCATTAAGGCAAGAACGCCCTTCTTCCCAATTTCCATCATCTTCTGGATATTACATCTAAATCCTTCAGGAGAACCAAAGTCAATAATGAACTCTCCACCATATACAACATATCCATCAGGAGTCCAGATGGCTACACCAACACTTCCAGGAATAGAATGTGTTTCAGGGAAGAATTCTACTGGGATACCAGCAATCTTAATAGATTCATCACGTTTTACACGAATGAGTTCCATATGAAGATTTTTTTTCTGATGTCTTTGATAATGATCAATCATCATTTCAATGAGGTCTGCAGTTAAATTAGGCGCATATACAGGAACACCCTGAATAGCATTTAATAAATAAGGTAATGCCGCCATAACATCATTATGTCCATGAGTGATAATGATGGCGACAATATCCTTCTTTCTTTCAATTAAATAATCAAAACTTGGAATGATGATATCAACACCAAGCTTATCTAAATCCGGAAAACGATAACCTGCATCTATGATGAAAATCTTTCCGTTTACTTCTATACTGTACATACTCTTGCCTACTTCGGCTTGTCCACCTAGAGGCATGATTTTAACATTATTGTGTTTCATAATACTCCTTTCAATATGTTCAACCTATCACATTTAATATATTTTAGCATATCTTTCTATTCTTCTCAAATAGAAGCGGTTATAATGAAGCAGGAGGTTTTTATGGTACATATCATTTTTCTTACAATATTGGCATATTTTGCTTCAAGACTCAGTTTAATACATAATAATTTATCTGGAGTCATGAGCATGCCACAATATCATTATCCAATGCAATGCTTCTTCTTTGTGTTTTTAATCTATTACTGGTATCAGTTATACCAAATCACAAAACGTAAAGCACTTGTCCATATATCAGGTCTATGTCTTCTTATAAGTCTTTTTATGCCATTTAAAAGATCAAGTCATGACTTCTTTTCAGAATGTCATACTTATATAGGTTTTATTGGGATTGTGTTCATAGTCATTACTCTTGCAATGTTTCTCTATGATTTACATCAAACTCATACTTACTTAGCCTATAAGCTCCTGCAGCTATTGATATCATTATGTCTTATGTTAACGACTGTATTATACTTTCTTGCAGATATTACAGGCTTGTTTGAATGGCTATGCTTTCTATCCTTTATCATTTTCCTAGAAACTTATAAACATTCTATCTCGCATTATCTTTAAGATAAGCAGTACTTGGATGTTTTTCATCATAATAGACAGTGACTTCCTGTCCTACTCTTAAAGTACCTAACACAGGTACTTTTCTTTTAGACTTAAATAATAGTAATTGTCTTGCTGGCTTTAATACAGCTTCTTCTTTAAATGAATAAACGTGATGATCAACTATATACTTTACAGTCAATGTAATCACCTGACCAGTATTCACTATATTAATAATTGAACCTGTTGTTTCTGTCATACAAATCACCCTGCTTTCGTTGGTATTATAGCACGATTTGAGTCATTCTTATTACTATAAGATACATTTTTTAATAAGGGATTTTCAGTTACTTCAAACATCTTCTTAATAATATCCTCCTGGATATTACATTCATCAATCATTTCTGTATTCTTAATAAGTATTGCAGCACTTTTAGTAGGAATAGTTACAAGCTGGGCAAGTTCTTTCTGAGTCACTCTACGCTTGCTTGTAAGGCATAGATAAAGTCCTAGGACAAGAGAATTAGGATTATCAAGACATTCTGATAAAACAGTATGTGCCAGTAAATCTTCTTTATGTCCACAATGAGCACAGATGAAACATCTATTTTCCTCATCATAAATATAATGAGAACTACCACATTCTTCACAAGCAAATCCTTGGGGCCATTTGATATTATAGAAGAAACGGATTCCTGCAAGAGAATCATTCATATAGATATTCATTAAACGATATAAAGAGTAATTATTTTTATTCATATTTATCACCAAAACCTTTCTACATCTATGATTATAAAGGATTTAGAAATATAATGCGTTGAAGTATTTGCTCATAATGCCTATTTATAGGTGTTTTGAATATTTTTTAATATAAAAAAACCTCGGATTAACCGAGGTGATTTTCAGATGGCGTCCACGAGGGGATTCGAACCCATGACCGCACGCTTAGAAGGCGTGTGCTCTATCCAGCTGAGCTACGTAGACATCTCTCTTGACTGCTCATGTATAATAACATGCCAAGAGATGTATTGCAAGTGCTTTTTTACATAAAAACACGCATTATTTTCACAGAAATATGAAAAAATGTGCATTGTTCAATATAATTTAAATATCACAAATTATGAAACTCAGGAATCATTTTATTATATGTACAGTACTGTGTAAAACCTAACGCTTTTAACTGCTTTTTAGTATCTTCTATATAGGCACCTAAATGATCTTCCTGATGACTATCACTCCCTATTGTGATAATAGTACCACCAAGTTCTAAATAAAGTTTAAGTATATCTTTAGAAGGCATTAAATCATCTAGTTTATAGCGTACTGATGATGTATTGATTTCAATTCCCTTGCCATCTTTGATGACTATTTGAAGAATCTTTGTAATGATATCCTTATGCTTATTAAAGCTATCATAGCCATCATGATTATCGTAGCGCTTCATGAGATCCATATGACCTAGAACACTATAATTTTTATAGTTCTTTACTACATCATATAATTCCTGGTAGTATCTTGTATAATATTCTTCTTCAGTTCTCCCTTTTTGATAATCTCCTGTCCAGAATTCCAAATCATCTACCTGATGAATAGAAAGGATAATAAAATCATAGGGATAAGCTTTAAATAATGCTTCATATTGGGGAATTGTATGTACCTGGATACCAAATTCTAATCCTAGCTTAAGTGTAATTTGATCTTTATACTTTTCTTTTACACACAGATATTCTTCATAATACTTAGGATAATCAACATTGGTGATAGGCTGTCCATTGAGATATACAGGACCAAGTGGATCATCCACATCTCTTTTAATGCCATAATCTACATGATCAGTAAAACATAATTCTTTAATTTCTTTTTTAATACCATCCTTTACAACTTCTTCCATTTCATAAACAGAATCATCACTATAGATAGTATGTACATGATAATCACCTGACTACTCCCACGGGCAAGCCCGTGGGGTTCTGATTGCCAAGTGTAGCTTGTAATCGTACATCATTTTCAGACTTTGGAGTTACAAGTGTAAATCTATTTGAATCAGAACTTTCATTACCAAGCAGTCCAGCGACCACATTAACGGTAAATTTCTACTTTCGTAAGGAAGTATAGTCAATCTCCCTGAATATATTTTACGCTATCTTAATTCCGCTATTTAATACCTTGATTTCGTTAACCTTAATCCATTCGATTAGGGCTTTTTCTTTGCTGTAACACTTATCAAATTCAGAAATGCATTTGTTTTTATCGATATTTTTAGTTCTGTAGTCGTAACAGTATAATAGGAATGATGAATACCAGTCTCTTTGTACCTCAGTACCATCTTGCAGCTTATACATTCGCTCAGATAGTTTCTTTTTAATATAGTCATCAATAGTATGGTCGTACTGTGAGGCTCTGTAATCATTAGATACTTCAATATATGTACCACCTGATACCTTGAATTTCTGTTCTACAGCAGCTTGAAACCCAGAAGGACATCTGTTCTTTATGGATCTGCCAAAACGCTTTTTCCTATTAAACTTGCCTTTGCTATTGACCGTAGTTTCTTTAGCTCGTCTCATAAGTTTGCCTGCATTTTTAGGTTCTGTGATAAATACATCTCCAAGACTTCTTAAATGGTTAGCGTCTTCATTTATTGCAAGCTGTCTATTTATAGCATTAATACGACATAATTCAGAGTGCTTTGTTTTCAGTTTCTTATAATGATTTGAATATTTCCAGGTTTTACGGCCTTTTTTAACAGTACCATCATCATTATAATTCTGCGGATTAGTTGCACGTCTTGACCTGTCCATAGCACGGTAAAGCAGACGTTCTTTTCTCTCAGAAGTCTGAATACTGTTGCCACGCTCTGAAAGATTCTTCAAGCCCACCTCAGTATCAGATGTATAAGCAACAGTCTGTGTACCTATATCAGCACCTATAATACCTTGGCCGAGCTTATGTCTTGGGTTGCCATGCTTATCATATTTTGGCTTTGCTTTACCATCGATAGTAAGATGCAGATATACTCTGTATTTACCTCTTATCTTCTTGGGAACAAGCGTAGCATAGCAGGGGCTGTATGTATCTATGCAACAGCCATCTTTAATAAGAGTATTAACAGCCCTGTCATCCAAAATCTCAGATTCGGCAAGATATGATAAAATGGCATCTACTTCATCCTGCTGGAATCTATCATTAACCTTTATTCCAAATACCATCCTGCCAAGTTTGAAATGAAGCTTATTATCTGTAACGGATATAGGTATACCACGGTTGATCTGCTTTGCACGAATACAAGGCAGTTCTCCATATTTTGAGAAATGTAAGATATTACCATTACCATATAAACATTTTTCCATGCCACGCCATATATCTTCGGCCTTAGTCAGAGCAAATACAGCGTCTACGCCATATTTCTTGCCTATTGGAATCATGGATGTTCTGCAGTATTCCCATGTAATATTATAAGCTTTCTGCATTTCATTAAGTTGTTTGGCATAAGTTTTTCGTTTATCCCTATCTTTAGTGTTACCATACAGAAATAATAATTTACGGTATCTCTTTGTACGCATAAGTTGGTCATAATTCTTTCTCATAAGACCAACAAGTTCGTTACCTGCTTTTCTGATCTTATTCGAAAGCTTTACAACTTTTTGTATATCAGAAGAAGACATATCAGTTTCAGCAACCAAGATATGCCTGTCAGAAAGCTTATGAAATTGTTTAAGATGTCTTTTATGTTCTTTATCAGTCATCATTTTTCTGCTCCTTAATATCTTAATTACTGTAGATATAAAATACCGCATCCTGCAGAATTGTATTAATTGTGGAAATGCCTTGAATAGTTCAATAGCACTTATATCTTTAAAAGTCCCTACAACATCACAGAAAGCAGCAGTTTGTGGTACATCTACAAAGACATGTATATGGTCAGGCTTCACTTCAAGAGCCTTAATGTGGTAATAGATTTTTCTGTAATATCTGTTTCAATATTTCCTCTACATTACCTTTTAATACCAGAAATATGAATTTAGAATACCTGATGATGTGATACTGTATCAGATATTTTCAATACGAAGCACTATGATATTGTTTCTCACTGTCTTGTTCACCTAATTGATATTTTCTTGAATTCCTCTACGCAGCAAGTCAAGAAATATGATACTCTCACCTTCCTCAACAGAATAGATACGTGCAGGGTTTTCAAGTTCTGTTTTCCATCCAGCAGGAATGGAAATATTTATTTGTACATTGTCACTTTTAGTTCGTGCCATTACTTTTTCCCACAACTTGAATGATATGCTGAATTATTAGGATTGCACAGTTCTGCATGGTTATTATTGTTCGCTATATGTGCAGCATTATTAGGATTTTTCCGATTACAGTGATAGTTGTTTTATTGTATGTGTGTTTATATCATAGTTACTTTTACTAATGATCTGTTGACTTTCTATACTTTAATATACATAGATTATATATCATTTTTCTAAGTATTTATCAAGTGAAATGTGGCTTTCAACCCACACGCAAGCGTGTGGGTTTTTCGCCACAAAATTTATAACATATTTGTTCACCTCATAATTATCTTAACATGAAAAAAGGATGCGTGAACACCCTCTTATTAAGAAATTCTACCATCCTTCATCTCATAAACAGTATCTGCAATATTCATTGTAGATACTCTATGTGATACAAGAACAATTGTTTTTTGTTTTGAAGATTCTTTTAATGATTTCAAGATAATACCTTCATTGAGTGAATCTAAGTTAGATGTTGGTTCATCCATAAGAATCATTGGTGCATCATGTAGGAATGCACGCGCAATTCCGATTCTTTGTTTCTCTCCTCCAGATAATGTATCACCTAACTCCCCTACTTCTGTATCATAACCTTTAGGTAAAGCCATGATGAAGTCATGAATCGAGGCTTTCTTAGCTGCTTCCATAATTTCTTCACGTGTAGCATCTTTTTTCGCAATCGCAATATTATTTGCGATAGAGTCATGGAAGAGATGCGTTTCCTGTGTGACATAGCTTTCCATATTACGTAAATGTTTTGTAGGAATCTGTTTGATTTCTTCTTCATCTACAGTAATAGAGCCTTGATGCACATCCCAGAAACGCATTAATAATTTTAGTATTGTAGATTTACCAGAACCACTCACACCATGGATTCCTGTAATCTTACCAGGTTCTAGTTTTAATGAATAATCATCTAGGATTGTTTCATCATCATATGAGAAAGTAACATGATTAAGTGCAGCTCCTTTAAAGGAGTCATTAGTTTCTTTGTCTCCTTCTACTTCTTCTACAAGAGGCTTTTCTTCAAGAAGTGAAAGAACACGTTCACCACTTGCTAAGGTTTGATTGAGGTTATTAGAAAGACTTGATAAAGCGACTACGGGACCAAATGACCCCATCATGGATAAAGTACATGTAATAATACCTTCAAAACCTAATTCATGATTAAGATAAAGGAATAGTGTTAAGAAAAGCATACCAAATGAAGCTAAAAGAATAACTGTATTTGTGATAGAACGCTGAGCCCCTTCTCTATAGCTTAAGTATTCCTGCTGTTTTGCAAGTTGCTTAGATCGCTCAATGATTTCCTGCTTTCTTTCTTCACCCTGATTATATTGGATTGTTTCATCTAATCCACGTAAGGAATCCAATACAAAACTGTTTAATTCACCAAAATTATTACGAAATGTCATCCCTTCAGCACTTCCCAATTTGCCATTAATAACTGGTATAATCACACCAACAATAATATAAGCAATAAGTGCAAGTGATCCAGCTAAATAATGATAATGTCCAATAAAGAGTACCATAAATAAAGAAGTGAGGAATGCGATACAGATAGGAGAAATAGTATGTGCATAGAAAACTTCTAATAATTCTGTTATGAAATGACGATTGTCAAGTGGAAATATCACATTTCTTTGATTATCG